>NZ_JBFAOJ010000004.1:83299-204059 GCF_040675205.1 Streptosporangium sp. NPDC049644
GTCGGGCTCGCTCCCTGTCTCCTGGTCGCTCCCCACTCCTCACTCACTTCGCGGCACGCTCCTACCTCACGTACCACTCCGCTCGCTACGTCGGGCTCGCTCCCTGTCTCCTGGTCGCTCCCCACTCCTCACTCACTTCGCGGCACGCTCCTACCTCACGTACCACTCCGCTCGCTACGTCGGGGGTGCTCCCTAACGTGCCGGACTTACCAGCGTGCCGATCTTCTCACCGCGCACGGCCCGCAGGATGTTGCCCTCACCCATGAGGTCGAAGACCACGATGGGAAGATTGTTGTCCATGCACAGGCTGATGGCGGTGGCGTCCATGACCCCCAGGCCGCGGGTCAGCACCTCACCATATTCGAGATGGTCGAACCGGACGGCATCGGGGTTCTTACGAGGGTCGGCGTCGTAGACGCCGTCCACCTGGGTGCCCTTGAGTAGAGCCTCGGCACCGATCTCCAGCGCTCGCTGCGCGGCGCAGGTGTCGGTGGAGAAGAACGGCGAACCGAGCCCCGCACCGAAGATGACCACTCGCCCCTTCTCCAGGTGGCGGATGGCGCGGCGGGGCAGGAACGGCTCGGCGACCTGCTGCATGGTGATGGCGGTCTGGACGCGGGTGTCGACACCCCGCTTCTCCAGGAAGTCCTGGAGGGCCAGGCAGTTGATGACCGTACCGAGCATGCCCATGTAGTCGGCCCTCGCCCGGTCCATACCGCGCTCGGAGAGGGCGGCACCCCGGAACATGTTGCCGCCGCCCACGACCACCGAGACCTGGACACCACCTCGGACGGCCTCGGTGATCGAGTCCGCGAGGTGACCCACGACCGCCGGGTCGATGCCCAGCGGCTCGCCGCCGGCGAACGCCTCACCGGACAGCTTCAACATCACCCGCTTCCAGCGAAGCGGATCCGAGTACGAAGAAACCGCCGGCGTGGCGGGTCCTGGATTCTCCTGCACGGCGGCGGCCTCCTCGTTTGGTGCTCTGCGCAAAGAGCGGATGTCTGGAATTAGGCCTGGCCAACCTTGAAGCGGACGAAGGCCTGGACCTTGACACCATTCTCGTCCGCGAACTTCGCGACGGACTTCTTGTTGTCCTTGACGAAGGACTGCTCAAGAAGGGTGAAGTCCTTGTACCAGCCGTTGATGCGGCCGTCGACGATCTTGCCGATGGCCGCCTCGGGCTTGCCCTCCTCGCGGGTCATCTCCTCGAAGAGCGCGCGCTCCTTCTCGATGACGTCGGCCGGCACCTCGGCGGGGCTGAGGTACTTCGGGGCCATCGCGGCGGCGTGCTGCGCGATGTCCTTGGCGACACCGGCGTTCGGGGTGTCGAGCTGCACGAGCACGCCGACCGCCGGGGGAAGCTGGGGGTCGGTCTTGTGCATGTAGGAGCCGATGAAACCGCCCTCGAGCACGGCGAACCGGCGGATCTCGATCTTCTCGCCGAGCGCGGCGTTGGCCTCGTCGAGGTGCGTCTTGACGCTCTTGCCGTCGAGCTCGGACTCGAGCAGCGAGGGCACATCGGTCGGCCTGGAAGCCAGGACGTGCTTGACCACCTGGGCCGCGAGCTCCTGGAAACGCTCGCCCTTGGCGACGAAGTCGGTCTCGCAGTTGAGCTCCAGCAGCGCGGCGGCGGAGTCGCCGTCCTGCTCCAGGGCGACCAGGCCGTTGGAGGCGGTGCGAGCCTCACGCTTGCCGACGTCCTTGGCGCCCTTGAGACGGAGGAGCTCGACCGCGCGGTCGAAGTCGCCCTCGGACTCCTCAAGAGCCTTCTTGCAGTCCATCATGCCGGCGGCGGTCAGCTCACGAAGCCGCTTGACGTCGGCCATGTTCACGGAAGCCATTGTCTTTTCCTCGTGGGAATCGTCGTGGATCGGGTGGGTGCCCCCGACTGAGCGGCACCCACCCGGAAGGGTCTTGCGGGTCGTACGGCCAGGCCGTACGGAGATGACCTAGGCCTGCTTCTCGGCGGTCTCGGCCTCGGCGGCGGGAGCCTCCGCGGTCTCGGCCTCGGTCTCGGTCTCGGCAGCGGCCTCCACGACCTCGGCCTCGGCGGCCGGGGCGCTCTCGGCGCTACCGGCCAGCAGCTCCTGCTCCCACTCGGCCAGCGGCTCGGCGCCACCGGCGACGGCCGGCTTGTCGTCGCCACGGCCCGCACCGGCGCGGGCCATCAGGCCGGCGGCGACGGCGTCGGCGACGACGCGGGTCAGCAGGCCGACGGCGCGGATGGCGTCGTCGTTACCCGGGATCGGGTAGTCGACCTCGTCGGGGTCGCAGTTGGTGTCGAGGATGGCCACGACCGGGATGTGAAGCTTGCGAGCCTCGCTGATCCCGATGTGCTCCTTCTTGGTGTCGACGACCCACACCGCGCTGGGAATCCGGGACATGTCCCGGATGCCGCCGAGGGTGCGCTCAAGCTTCTCCTTCTCGCGACGGCGCATGAGGAGCTCCTTCTTCGTGAGCCCCGAGGCGGCCACGTTGTCGAAGTCGAGCTCCTCCAGCTCCTTCAGGCGCTGGAGCCTCTTGTGCACGGTGGAGAAGTTGGTGAGCATGCCGCCCAGCCAGCGCTGGTTGACATACGGCATGCCGACGCGGGCGGCCTGCTCGGCGATGGCCTCCTGGGCCTGCTTCTTCGTGCCGATGAACATGATCGTGCCGCCGTGCGCGACGGTCTCCTTGACGAAGTCGTAGGCCCTGTCGATGAAGGCCAGCGACTTCTGAAGGTCGATGATGTAGATGCCGTTGCGCTCGGTGAAGATGAAGCGCTTCATCTTCGGGTTCCAGCGACGGGTCTGGTGGCCGAAGTGCACGCCGCTTTCCAGCAGCTGTCGCATGGTGACGACGGGGGTGGACATTGATTGTCCTCCAGATCGGGGCGCCCATCTCTGGGCGCTGTTCTCGGTTGGCCGCGACAACCTGCGGCTGTCGCCCTGATGCCCCGAACCGGATCCAGCCGGGCTCTCACCCGGACCGAGGGATCTCGGCTCTTGACGGGGCACGCGAAGTCGGCCCATGACGAATGGACCACCAAAAATTGTACCCGTAACCGGGCCTCTCCCTGACCTTCGGTCGTCAAGCGCCCCTTACGCGTCACCGGGGAGGCCGTGCGGCCGGCGTCGAGCCCGGGGAAAGAGATTGATCTGCGCCTCGGCGATCCGGGCTCCGGGCGGAGCGTCCGCCCGGTCCCTGACGGTGGTCCTGTAGGGGGCGAGCAGCTCGTCGATCCGCTCGTTCAGCCGCTTCAGCTCATCGGCGTCGACCAGCAGGACGGCGCGGTTGAACAGCGCGGCCTCGCGCCACTCCGGGGACTCCCGCTCCATGTTCTCCATGGCCCGGGTCACCTCGTCCGCGGCCTGGTCCCGCAGGGCCTTGATCAGGAACTCCTTGGCGCTGCGCACGTCCGGGCCGTCGTCCGGATCGGGAGCGACGCTCAGGCCCACGGAACTGGAGCGCCACAGCCGCTCCCTGCCGTCGCCGCGCGCGGGCGCGTCCTCGACGAAGCCGTACTTGGCGAGCATGCGCAGGTGATAGCTGGCCGCGCTCGGTGTGACCCCGATGACCTCCGCGACCTCGGTCGCCGTGCAGGGCCCCTCGGCCTGGAGCCGGTTCAGGATCGCGAGCCGCGCGGGGTGGGCCAGCGCGCGCATCGCCGTGGGATCGGTGAGGGACCTGTGCTTCCGTACCTCGGTCATGTGCAGACCGTACCCAGTCCAAATCTGAAGTATTGCCTTCATAGTTATGAAGGGTTAGCTTCATAACTATGAAGCATTCCCTTCAGGCTTCCTCCGACGCCGCCGCCCCCCAACCGGTCCCGCTCAGGAGACAGCGCGACTACCGGCTGCTGCTCTCCGCCCGTGCCGTCACCGAGACCGGCGCCGAGGTCTCCCGGCTGGCGGTGCCGCTCACCGCCGCCGTCCTGCTCGGCGCCTCCCCCACCCAGATGGGCCTGCTCACCGCCGCGACCTCGCTGCCCTACCTGCTGATCGGGCTCCAGGCGGGTGCCCTCGCCGACCGGCTGAGACGGCACCGGCCGGTCATGGTCGCCTGCGACCTGGTAGCGGCCGTCGCCATGACCACCATCCCGGTGGCCTGGATCACCGGGACGCTGACCGTGCCCTGGCTGATCGCGATGGCGTTCGTGGTCGGCACCTGCTCAGTGATCTTCAGGGCGGTCAACTTCCCGCACCTGGCCACCGTGGTCCACGAGAGCCAGCGAACCGAGGCGCTCGCGGGCTTCCAGTCGGCCTTCGCCGTGGCGAGCGTCAGCGGCCCCGGCCTCGCCGGACTGCTCGTCCAGTTGATCACCGCGCCGTTCGCGATCCTGGTCGACGCCCTGTCCTTCCTGCTCTCGGCGCTTCTGATCCGGAGGGTCACCGCGTCGGAAACCCACACCCCCGCTCCCCCGCGCGGCATGTGGACCGAGATCCGCGAGGGCCTGGGCACCGTGGTCCGGCACCCGGTGCTCCGCGCGCTCTGCGGCAGCGGAACGACGATCAACTTCTTCGGCGGCGTCTACATGGCGCTGTTCGTGATCTACGCGCTCAACGTGCTCGACCTGCCCGGGGGCCTGGTCGGCGCGATCACCGCCTGCTTCGGCATCGGCGGCCTGCTCGGCGCCGCCGTGGTACCACGCCTGACCAGACGATTCGGTGAGAACCGGGTGCTGGTCTGCGCCACCCTGCTCTTTCCCGTCGACTACACGGTCGCGGCGCTCGCCGGCGGCCCGGCGTGGCGCAGCCTCCTGCTCATGTCCACCACCGCGGTGACCTCCGGCATGGCCATCGTGGCCTTCTCCGTCTGCATGGGCGCCATCACCCTGCGCGAGACCCCCACCGAACTGCGCGGCCGGGTCAACGCCACGATGTCCTTCACGACCCAGGGCGTCCTCACCCTCGGCAGTCTGGCCGGTGGCCTGCTCGGCGAGCTGCTGGGGCTCCGCCCGGTGCTGTGGATCTCCGCGGCCGGGGTGCTGACCACACTCGTGTGGATCGGCCTCTCCCCCCTCCGCCACTCCTCCAGCGCTTCCACACGGTGACCGGATGCCCCACGCGGCCGCCTCACCACCAGGCGGGCGGGTGCTCGCCGTTCTCCGGAGGCGGGCTCGCCCAGTACGGCGAGATGCCGCCGACGGTGCCGGGGGGCCGGAGGTAGGTCAGGCGGCCGAAGACGCTGTCCGTCTCCTCGATCAGGTCGGCGACGTCCGGCTCCGGGGTGGCCGCGCCGTCGACCCGGCCGAGACCGTCCAGCCATCGCGCGGTCCCCGCCAGGGAGAGCTCGACCCTCCAGGAACCTCCCTCGGCGGAACGGCGGAGCAGGGCGGCCATCGCCCCGAAAGCGGCCAGGTAGCCGGTGGCGTGGTCGAGGACCTGGGCGGGAAGCGGGTGTGGCCGTGACCCGTCGCCCCCCTCGTGCGCGATGCCGCAGGCCATCTGCACCAGGCTGTCGAACCCGCGCCGGAGCGCCCACGGCCCGTGCCCCCCGTACGCCGAGACGTCCACGCAGACGATCCCCGGCCTGATCGCCGCCAGTTCCCCGGGGCCGAACCCCAGCGACCGGAGGGCCCCCGGCCGGTAGGACTGCACGAACACGTCCGCCCCGGCCACCAGGTCGCGCAGCGCGGCACTCCCGGCCGCCGTCCTCAGGTCGAGGTGACAGGACCGCTTGCCGAACGCGGTGCCGATCACCAGCCCCGGCACCTCGGGAAGGTGCCCGGCGCCCACCCTGAGCACCTGGGCGCCGTGGGCCGCCAGCGTGCGTGTCGCCACCGGCCCCGCGATCACCCTGGTCAGGTCGAGCACCCGCACCCCGTCCAGCGGCCGCCTTCCTCCCCTCCTCGGGGCCCGCACACCGCCGGGGTCGCCGAGCCGGGTCTCACCGAGCCGGGTCAGGCCGACGAGCGGCGCCGCGGTGACCCCCCGGGCCTGGGGGTGCTCGCGCCATTCGGCACGGCTGCGCATGGCCGCGGCGCATCCTCCCGCGGCCGTCACCGACTCCTCGACCTCGACGGCGGCACGGCCGGCGCAGGCGCGCGCGACGGCGTCCCTGCCCGCGTCCGGGGGGAGTCCCAGCGCCGCGAGAGCCGCGTCACGGTGGTGGTCGAAGTTGCAGTGCAACCGGACCCAGCCGTCGGCCGCGCGGTAGTCCCCCGAGAGAGGTGCCCACAGCTCCCCGGCGACTCCGTCGATCCTGAAGTGACGCTCGTCCCTGAAGGCCGCCGCCGCCTCCCGTACGTCCACCGCCACCTCACGCCCGCCTCCCCCGAGCGCCGCGGCCGCCGCGGTGGCGGCTCCGACGGCGACGGCGGCGGCGCCGCCCACCCGGAAGACGGAAGGCAGCACCGGATCATCCCCGGTCACCCGTACCGGCGGCAGCTCGACCCCCACCTCGGCCGCCAGCTCGCGAATACGTTCTTCGACCACGTGATCCCTCCACAGTCTCGGCCGCCTATCCACAGAATCCAGTTCGGCCCATATCCGCCACACCGCTGGTCCGCATGCTCGCAGGCATGAGACCCTTCCCCGCCATGGGGCTGCGAGCCGTGCTCTGCTCGCTGATCCTGGCCATTCCGGCAGCCGGAGCCCACCACGCGACCGCCCTCGCGTCCCCCGGCGGAGAAACCGGCGGAGAAACCGGCCGCGGGGCCGCACTCGGCATGGCCGGGTCGACGCGTCCGCTCTGGGGATGGCCGCTCGCCGGGCGGCCACGGGTGCTCAGGGAGTTCGCGCCACCGGCGCAGCCGTGGCTGGCCGGCCACAGGGGCGCCGACCTCGCCGCGTCACCCGGAGCCGAGGTACGCGCCGCAGGAGCCGGAACGGTCGGCTACGCGGGCCCGCTCGCAGACCGTGGAGTGGTGACCGTGCTCCACTCCGACGGCCTGCGGACGACCTATCTGCCCGTCCGGCCCTCGGTGGGACGCGGTCGGGCGGTGGCCGTCGGCGAGGTGATCGGCGTCCTCCAGGACGTCCCCGGGCACTGCCCCACCGCCTGCCTGCACTGGGGCCTGCTCCGCGACCGCGCCTATCTCGACCCCCTGCTCCTTCTCGGTCACGGCCAGGTCCGCCTGCTCCCCCTGTGGCCCGGCCGGGATCTCGCCGGCCATCCCGCACAGCGGTGATCACCGATGGGCGGGCCGGATGCCAAGGCGGCCACCTCCGGAACCGGGCGGGTGTGTCCGCCCGGCCCGGGAGGTGGCTATCCGCCGAAAGGGCGATCGGCGCGGAGACGCCAGCCCTGGGAGACGCGCTCGACGTAGCCCGCGGCGGCCAGGCCGCCGAGGCAGGAGAGCACGGTCTCCAGGTCGACGCCCGCGGCGACGGCTATCGTCGCCGGCCCCATGCCGATCCGGGTGGGCATGGCCTCGACGACCTTCCTGCTCTCCGGGTCGAGCCGGTCACGGGGGAGCACCGGCCCGCGCGCTTCGGGGGCCAGGTCGATGCCCATCGTTCCGGCGAGCTCGATCACCTCCTCGGCACCGGTGACGCAGACGGCTTTGCCCTGGCGGATCAGCCGATGGCACCCTGCCGAAGCATCCGAGGTCACCGGGCCCGGCACCGCGGCCAGCTGCCGGTTGAGCACGACCGCGTGCCCGGCGGTGTTGAGCGCCCCGCTGCGCACGGCGGCCTCGACGACCACGGTGCTCCGTGACAGGGCCGCGATGAGACGGTTCCTGACCAGGAACCTCGGCCGGGTCGGGTGCGCGCCCATGGGACTTTCGCTGACCAGCACCCCCTGCGCCCGAACGGCCGCGAACAGCTGCTGGTGCGCGCTGGGATAGGCGACGTCGGCGCCACAGGCCAGCACGACGACGGTCGGTGCCTCGCAGGCGAGCGCACCGCGGTGGGCGGCGCCGTCGATGCCGTAGGCGCCGCCGGAGACGACCCCCCATCCCCTCTCGCCCAGTCCCGCCCCGAGCTCCGCCGCCACGTGCGTGCCGTATGGTGTGGCGGCCCGAGAACCGACGACGGCAACGGATCTGAGGCAGGAGAATCGCAGGTCGGCGTCGCCGTGCAGCCAGAGCGCATGGGGCCGGGAGTCTCCCAGGTCATCCAGCTGGCTCGGCCACTCGGCGTCGCCGGGAATCACCAGCCTGGCGCCTATCCGCTCACCCTCGGCCAGATCGCGCTCGGGGTCGGCCGTCCTCAGCCGGGCCGCCCAGGAGGCGACCATCCGGTCGAACCTGGCCGCGAGCCGTCCGTCCCACCCGGCCCTCCCGCCACCGTCCGCCCCTGAGCCGCCGCCCGAGACGCCGTCGGGCACATCGGCCCCTCCCCCGCCTCGGTCCGAGCCCCTGCCGTACCGGCCCGCGTCCTCGTCGCGGGGACCGGGATCCCCAGCCGGGCGGCCGTGGGTGTCGGCGAACCATCGGGTGAGATCCGCGTCCGCGGCGCCCTCCCGGACCAGTGCGACGGCGGCCTGTGGGCCGCGCAGGGCGACGAGCGCGCCCATCGCGGTGTCGCCCGGTTCGGCCAGGCGCATCAGGGTGAGACGCGCGAGCCTGTCGTTCAACGTTCCTCCCCCAGCCACAGCCCGAGGGCGGAGTTGGTCTCGTGCGGCTCCGGCCGGTCCTTGCCGGCGAGATCGGCCAGGGTCCAGGCCAGTTTGATGATCCGGTCAAGACCCCGGGCACTCAGCAGGCCGCTGTCGAGATACCGGAGCAGCGGTGACATCGCCGCGGGCGGCGGCCGGTACTCGGTGTGGAGGGCGCGAGCGGGCATCTCCGCGTTGCAGCGCCACGGCGTGTTCGCGAACCGCTTGGCGGCGCGCTCCCGGGCGAGCAGCACCCGCTCCGCCACCACCCTGCTGGGCTCGATGAAGCGGCGGTCGGCGAGGAGTTCGCGCCGGGTCGACCTGGCCAGGCTGACCTTGACGTCCACCCGGTCGAGCAGCGGGCCGGAGAGCCTGGCGAGATAGCGGCGGCGGGCGGCGGGAGCGCACCCGCACGGATCCTTGGGAGTGGAGGGCCGCGCGCACGGGCACCTGTTGGCCGCCAGCACCAGCGCGAACCTGGCGGGGAAGGTCACCGCCCCCAGCGCCCTGGAGACCGTCACCCGGCCCGATTCGAGCGGCTGCCTGAGCGCGTCGAGAACGGTCGTCGAGAACTCGGGGGCCTCATCGAGAAAGAGCACTCCCCGGTGGGCCAGCGAGACCGCACCGGGACGGATCATCCCGCTGCCCCCGCCGATGACGGACGCGACGGTCGCGGTGTGGTGTGGCGCCACAAACGGCGGGCGGACCAGCAGGGGGCGATCCCTGGGCAGCACTCCGGCGACCGAGTGTATGGCGGTCACCTCCAGGGCCTGATCCCACTCCAGGGCCGGCAGCAGGGTCGGCAACCGCTCGGCGAGCATGGTCTTGCCGGTGCCGGGAGGACCGAGCATCCAGAGGTTGTGGCCACCGGCGGCGCAGACCTCCAGCGCGCGGCGGGCGACGGGTTGCCCGGCGACGTCTCCCAGGTCGGGACCGTCCTCGGCGCCACCGGCGGCGCCGTCTCCCAGGTCTCCCAGGTCGTGCCCGGGGACGGCCTCGCCGGGACGTCCCGACGGGAGCGGGCGCGCGGCCCGGTGACCGGGATCTCCGGCACCGTCCAGGACGCCTCCCGGCGACTCGCCGCTCCGCAGCCCGCTCACCAGCGCGCCCAGGGTGGTCGCGGGGATCACGGTCACGCCCGGCACCAGGCCCGCCTCGGCGGCGTTGCGCGCGGGGACGACGACGGTGCGGGCACCCGCGGCGACGGCCGCCAGCACCGCGGGGAGAACGCCCCTCACCGGCCGCACCGAGCCGTCGAGACCCAGTTCACCCAGGAAGAACGGCTCGGCGACCCTGGCCGCGGGCACGAATCCGGCCGCCGCGAGCAGGGCCATCGCGATCGCCAGGTCGAAGAGGCTGCCCCGCTTGGGCAGGCTGGCGGGAAACAGGCTGACGGTGATCCGGGCGTCGGGCCACGCGTACCGGCTGTTGACCAGGGCGGAGCGGACCCGGTCGCGGGCTTCGCTCAGCGCGGTGTCCAGCATGCCGATCAGGTGCAGACCCGCGACACCGCTGCCGATGTCGGCCTCGATCTCGACGAGACGGCCGGTCACCCCGACCAGGGCGACGCAGCGCGTGCGTGCGACGGCCACTCACCTCACCTCCCACCGGGCGGGACGTGGGGAACGAACGATCCAGGACAGGCCAGGAGACATCAGCACACCCCCCGCTCGTGGCGGATGGCGAAATCCCCGGCGAACCGCTCAAGGGCGACGACGTCGACGCGGATCGCGTCGAACGCCTCCCGGTGCTCGGCGACCCATCTGGCCACGAGCATGCGCAGGCGCGCGATCTTCGCATCGGTGACCGCCTCGAAGGCGGTGCCGTGACGGCGACCGGAGCGGGTCTTCACCTCCACCGCGACGAGCGTGCGCCCCTCCCGGGCGACGACGTCGATCTCCCCGTCCGGGCATCGCCAGTTGCGATCCAGAATCTGCAGGTCGTGTGCGAGCAGATAGTCGACGGCGACCTGTTCGCCGTACCTGCCGAGCTCATCCTTCGCGGCCATGGAACCACCTCCGGTTCCCGACCTTCGCTCAGCTCACCGCGCCCCCGACGAGCCGAACCGGGTTCTGTGGACAACCGGCCGAACACGAGGCGCGCCTGTGGACAGCGTTCTCCCCGGTTCGGCAATGGTCAAAAGGCCGTAGATCCTCTCAGGAGGAGAAGCCCTCCTTTGGCATCTCCAGGTCGGGTTTGGCGAGTTCCTCGACGTTCACGTCCTTGAAGGTCACCACTCGGACGTTCTTGACGAACCTCGCGGGCCGGTACATGTCCCAGACCCAGGCGTCCTGCATCTTCACGTCGAAGAACACGTCGCCGTTCTCGGCGGTCCGCACGTCGAGATCGACGGAGTTGGTGAGATAGAAGCGCCGCTCGGTCTCCACGACGTATGTGAACAGGCCGACAACGTCGCGGTACTCACGGTAAAGCTGCAGCTCCATCTCGGTTTCGTACTTCTCGAGATCCTCTGCGCTCATACCGGTCCTCCTGTTAAACGCACACCCCGGCCCGCCCGATCAGACGGCACCGGCCCCCAGTTCATTCTCACCCATCACCTCGCCCGCTCCTGACCGTGCCACCGTCGAGAACGAGAAGCGGTGGTCCGGACACGGACCGTAGGCGCTGAGAGCCCTGCGATGATCGACAGTGCCATACCCCTTGTGCACGGCGAATCCGTACCGGGGATGACGTTCGTGCAACGCGACCATCATCTCGTCCCGCGTCACCTTGGCCACGATCGAGGCCGCGGCGATGCAGGCCACGACCTGATCTCCCTTCCACACCCCCAATGACGGCACGGGCAGCCCGGGAACGGGGAACCCGTCGGTGAGAACGTAGCCGGGCTGACGGGGAAGTCGCGCCACGGCCCTGCGCATCCCATCGATGTTGGATCTGTGCAGACCGCGGGTGTCGATCTCACCCGGCGGGATCACCATCACGCTCACCGCCTCCGCAGTCGCCGTGATCCGCTCGTACAGCGCCTCACGGCGGGAGGCCGTCAGCTGCTTGGAGTCACCCAGTCCGTCGATCCGGCCGCCCAGCATCACGGCGGCGACCACCAGAGGCCCGGCACAGGCGCCCCGGCCCGCCTCGTCGACCCCCGCCACGGGACCGAGCCCGCGGCGGTCAAGGGCCCGCTCGTAGCCGTACAGCCCTAGATCGCGCCGGACCACGCTGGGCCTGGGGCGAAACGCAACCGTCATGACACCTCGGGTGACACAGCGACCATGACCAGAGAGTACGCCCCCTCCGGTGCATTCGGTACCGCTATCTCACCTTGAGAAAGCTTTCCGGCCTCGAAAGGATCGTGGCCCGGGAGAACGGCCAGTAGATCGCCACCGCACGGCCGACGACGTCGTCCTCGGGGATCGTGCCCTCCTCCTTCCGCTCCTCGTGGGCGCGCGAGTCGGCGGAGGCGGTGCGGTGGTCGCCCATGACCCACAGTCTCCCGGCGGGGACCACCTTCTCGAACGCGTCCCCCGAGGGGAAGTCACCGGGGTGCAGGTAGGAGCCCTCTTCGAGCGGCACTCCGTTGACCGTGATCCGCTTCTGGGCGTCACAGCACTTCACCGTGTCGCCGCCGACCGCGATGACCCGCTTGATGGTGTCCTCGTCGTTCCAGCCCTTGAAGACCACGATGTCGCCGCGCTCGGCGTCACCGTGCAGCTTGTTGACGACCACCCGGTCACCCACCTGAAGGGTGTTCTCCATCGACTCCGACGGGATCCAGAACGACTGGAAGACGAAGGCCTGTAACAGCAGCGCCACCACCACCCCGCACACCAGCAGGAACAGCGACTCGCGCAGGTTGCCGCCCTTGCCGGACTTCTTGTTCTTGTCAGCCTCGGGTTCCGCGGTCATGAGGTTCGGCTACCGCCTCGAAAGCCGGCGACGACGCCACAGCACCAGCGGCACGGCGCCTGCGAAGCCCGCGAGGAACGGGGTCGCGCCTCCCACGGCCGCGGCGGCCTTGAGGGCCGGCTGACCGAAGGTGTCGGGAATGGGAATGGTCGTGGCCCTGGAGAACGGCCACACGATCACGAAGGCCCGGCCGATCACCTTGTCCACCGAGATCGTCCCGCCGCCGGGATCGCCCAGGTGGGAGCGGGAGTCGAGGGAGACCATCCGGTGGTCGCCCATCACCCACAGGCGGCCCTCGGGGACCTTGGCCTCGAAGAACTTCTGGGACGGCACGTCACCCGGATAGAGGTAGTCCTCGTCGAGGGGGACCCCGTTGACCGTCACCCGGCCCTGGGCGTCGCAGCACTTCACCGTGTCGCCACCGACGCCGATGACCCGCTTGATGTAGTCCTTCTCGCCGGGGACCACGCCGAAGGCGGTTCCGACCCAGTGGAAGAACCCCGCGACCGGGTTGGACGGCTCCTCGAGGTCGATCTCGGGATCCCAGGAGTCGACCCCGGAGAACACCACCACGTCGCCGCGTTCGATGTCCCGGACGCGGTAGACGAGCTTGTTGACCAGGACCCGGTCGTTCGTGAGGAGGGTGTTCTCCATCGACTCCGAAGGAATGTAGAACGCCTGGATCACGAAGGTCTTGATTATGAGAGCGAGCACCACCGCCACCACGATCAGGACAGGCAGCTCCTTCCAGAAGGAGCCCTTCTTCTTGTCCTTGTCGCTCTTGGCGTTCTTCTGGGTGTCTTCGGCGACCACGTCCACCTCGTCCTCGACAGGTCGACGCGAGACTGCGCCGTACTCCCGGTCTTCGCTAGTCATCGCTGACGAGCCTAGATGATGGGCGGCACCAAGTGGTCGAGTGACGGGGTACCGCATAGCCATGCGTATTGCCATAGGAGGTCAAACCTCCTTACATGCGACTGGCCCGCTCCCCGGAAAAGAGGGCGCGGGCCAGGGCGGCGACCGGCGCGCGCCTAGCGGGCCTCGCGCTTCTCGCGGATACGGGCGGCCTTGCCGCGCAGGTCGCGCATGTAGTAGAGCTTGGCCCGGCGGACGTCGCCACGGGTCACGAGGACGATCTTCTCGATGACCGGGCTGTGCACCGGGAAGGTACGCTCGACGCCGACGCTGTAGCTGACCTTGCGAACCGTGAAGGTCTCGCGGGCGCCGCCGCCCTGGCGGCGAAGGACGAAGCCCTTGAAGACCTGGACACGGGACCTGCTGCCCTCAATGACCCGGACGTGGACCTCAAGCGTGTCACCGGGCCGGAAGTTCGGGATGTCGGTGCGGAGCGCGGACTTCTCGAGCTCGCTGATCAGCGTGTGCATGGCAGTGGTACCTCGTTTTTAAACGCACCCGGAGGTCCATCCGGCCGCGACGGGGCGGCGTCGTGATGGACACGCGTGCTGAAGTGGACTGTGTCTCGGGAGCCGGGTCGCTCTTCCGGCGGTGCGCGCCGACCCATGGACGGTCGGCGGCAACGCTTCAGTCTGCCATATTTTCCCGACCGACCGGAAATCAGCCGGTCAGGGCGACCATACCGGCCCACGTACCGACCCTCATGGGGACTCCGCCGGCCAGGGAGCCGGGTCGACGGGTCCGGTCCCGGGCCGGTCGAGCTCGGACAGGAGCTGCCTGTCGTGCTTGTCCAGGCTCTGCGGGGCGAGCGCCGCCAGCAGTTCGGGCCGGTTCCTCGCGGTGCGGCGCAGTGCCTGGTCCCGCCGCCATCGGGCGATCTTTCCGTGATGCCCGGAGAGCAGGATCTCCGGCACCTCGTGCCCCCGCCACTCGGGCGGCTTGGTGTAGACCGGACCTTCGAGGAGGTTCTCCATCGCACCGGGCGCGAAGGAGTCGTCCACTGCCGAGTGGACGTTGCCGAGTACGCCCGGCAGCAGCCGCCCGATGGCCTCGATCATCACCAGCACGGCCACCTCGCCTCCGGCGAGCACGTAGTCGCCGATGCTGACCTCGTCCACGCGCATGCGCGCGCCGTACTCGGCCATCACCCTGGAGTCGATGCCCTCGTAGCGGGCCGGGGTGAACAGCAGCCAGGGCTCGGCGGCGTACTCCATCGCCAGCTTCTGGGTGAAGGGCACACCGCTGGGGGTCGGCACGATCATCCGCGGCGGGGCCGCGGGATCCGCGGCGAGGACCTCGTCGAGGGCCTCCCCCCAGGGTTCGGGCTTCATGACCATGCCGGGGCCGCCCCCGTAGGGAGTGTCGTCCACGGTGCGGTGCACGTCGTGGGCGTGGTCGCGGAGCTGGTGGAGACGGACGTCGAGGATGCCGCGCTCGCGGGCCTTGCCGATGAGGGAGACGTCGAGGGGGGCGAAGTACTCGGGGAAGATCGAGATGACGTCGACGCGCATGTCAGACGATCTCGTCCGGATCGAGCAGTCCCGCCGGAGCGTCCACGACGAGGATGCCCTTCTCAAGGTCGATCACCGGGACCAGCGCCTTGACGAACGGCACGTAGACCTCCGCCTTCCCACGCCGTACGACGAGCAGGTCCTGGCCGTGATGGAGCACGTCGGAGACCTCGCCCACCCGCTCGCCGTCGGTCTTGACCACGGCGAGGCCGATGAGCTGGTGATCGTAGAACTCGTCGGGATCGTCGGACGGCGGGATGTCCGCCGAGTCGATGACGAGCATGGTGCCGCGGAGCTCCTCGGCGTGGTCCCGGTCGCTCACGCCCTCGAACCTGACCAGCAGGATGCCCGAATGCCAGCGGCGGGACTCGACGACCAGCGGGCCGGCCGAGGCGGGGTCGGTGGCCAGGGCCGTGCCCGGGGCGAAGCGCCTGTCAGGCTCGTCGGTGCGTACTTCCACGGACACGTCTCCGCGGAGTCCGTGCGGGCGGCCGATCCGCCCTACGACGAGCTGCACGCCCGCCTCCTCACATAGTGGTGCCGGTGGAAAGCAGACGGGCCACCCGCGCTGGGCGGGTGGCCCGTTCGCTCGATTGGACGCGTCCGGCGGCTAGCGGGCCTCGTTCAGGTCGAGCAGATCGACCCGGACGTACTTGCCGTCGCCGAGGGCGTTCACGACCGTGCGAAGCGCCTTGGCCGTACGGCCGCCGCGGCCGATGACCTTACCGAGGTCCTCGGGATGCACCCGGACCTCAAGCACACGCCCGCTGCGGATGCGGCGAGCGTGCACCTGGACGTCGTCGGGATATTCGACGATGCCCTTCACCAGGTGCTCGAGGGCCTCCTCAAGCACCTCAGGCCTCGCCTTCCGGCTTCTCCTCGGCGGCCGCGGTGGGCTCAGCCGGGGCCTCGGCGGGGGCCTCTTCAGCCTTGGGAGCCGCCTTGCGGGCCGACTTCTTCGGCGTGGTGGCGGCTTCCAGAGACAGCGCCTCCTTGGCTGCGGCCTCGTAGACGGCGTGACGATCGGCCTTGGGCTCGGCGACCAGGAGCGGAGCCGGAGCCGACTCGCCCTTGAACTTCTGCCAGTCGCCGGTGAGCTTGAGGAGCTTGAGGACGGGCTCGGTCGGCTGCGCGCCGACACCCAGCCAGTAGGCCGCCCGCTCGGAGTCGACCTCGATGCGCGAGGGGTTCTCCTTCGGGTGGTAGAGGCCGATCTCCTCGATCGCCCGGCCGTCACGCTTGGTGCGGCTGTCGGCGATGACGATGCGGTACTGCGGGTTGCGGATCATGCCGAGCCGCTTGAGCTTGATCTTGACTGCCACTGGTGTGGTCTCTCCTGCGTTAGAGCGTGGGTGAGCGGTGTCTCATCGAGTGGGGCACGAGGAGAGGACCGGTCGAGGGACAGGCATGGCACGCGGGAGTGAGAGGGCAACCACGTGTCACGATGTTCCAACATGTCATTGTGCCAGACGCGCGGGGGTGCCCGGCCAATCCACGGCCATCCCCTGCGGCGGCCGGAGGGCAAATCTCGGTAATCCACGTGTGTCCGGGCCCCCGGCGGGTCCGGCCTGCTGCGCTAAATGGCCGCCGTGGCAACCACCCTCAGATCTCTGCTGCTGACCGCGACCGGATCCATCACCGTGCTGGGAGCGGTGCTGACCATCAGGGCGATCCCTGCCGGTCAGGCCGACGCGCCGCCGGCGTCCGCCCCGTCCCCCGCCGTGATCCCGGGAGGAGGAACGTCCCTGCCTCCTCAGGCCCCGCTCCTGCCCGGGGCTCCGGCGCGGCCGGGAGCACCCGCCCCGCCGGAGACACTCGAACCCCTGGGGACCGCCTCACGGTTCGGAGCCCCCGTCCTGCCCGAGGCGCCGATCCTGCCGGGAGCCGCCCAGGCGCCGGAGATCCCCGCACCCCCGGGAGCACCCGCGCGGCCCGCCTATCCGCCGTACGGTCCGTCGGCCGGGATGCCGTGGTGGGAGCGCTACTTCGGACGTACCCCGAGCAGTTCGAGCACGGCCACCAGGATGAACCCCGAGACGATGATCACCCAGATCCATCTGGCACGCGCGTGGAAGGGTCCGTCGCTCATTTCTGACCGGGGAGCTTGAACTTCGAGGGGTCGAAGCCCGGCGGCAGCTCCAGGCCGGGAGGCAGCTGCTGCCGGGAGCCGAGCTTGCCAAGGAGGCCGTTCCCCGCCGGGGTCGCGGGCTCGCCGGACTTGTCGGGGGCGGCCTTGCCGAGGGCCGCCTTACGCGGGTCACCGCTGACCCTGCGTCCCTTGGCCGCCTTCTTCTGCGCGGCCTTGGCCCCCTTGCGACCGCCGGGCATGCCGGGGATGCCCATGCCGCCGGCCATCCGCTTCATCATCTTCTGAGCGTCGAAGAAGCGGGTGACCAGGCCGCTCACCTCGGTCACCGTCACCCCGGACCCCTTCGCGATACGGGCACGGCGTGAGCCGTCGATCATCTTCGGATTGTGACGCTCGGCGGGGGTCATGGAGCGGATGATGGCGGCGATCCGGTCGAGGTCGCGGTCGTCCACCTGGTTCAGCTGATCACGCATCTGCCCCATGCCGGGCATCATGCCGAGCAGGTTCTTGATGGGGCCCATCTTCTGGACCATCATCATCTGCTCGAGGAAGTCCTCCAGGGTGAAGCCCTCGCCCGAGGTGAGCTTGCTCGCCATCTTGGCGGCCTCGGCCTCGTCGAAGGTCTTCTGGGCCTGCTCGATCAGGGTGAGGATGTCACCCATGTCGAGGATGCGGGAGGCCATCCGGTCCGGGTGGAAGGCGTCGAAGTCCTCGAGCTTCTCACCGGTGGACGCGAACATGATCGGCCTGCCGGTGATGTGGCGGACCGACAGCGCGGCGCCGCCGCGGGCGTCGCCGTCGAGCTTGGTCAGCACGACGCCGTCGAAGCCGACGCCCTCCATGAACGCCTGGGCCGTGCCGACGGCGTCCTGGCCGATCATCGCGTCGACGACGAAGAGGACCTCGTCGGGCGAGACCGCGTCGCGGATGTCCGCCGCCTGCCTCATCAGCTCCTGGTCGATGCCCAGGCGGCCCGCGGTGTCGATGATGACGATGTCGTGCTGCTGCCGCTTGGCGTGGTCGATCGACTGGCGGGCCACCGCGACCGGGTCGCCGACGCCGTTTCCCGGCTCGGGCGCGTAGACCGCGACGCCCGCGCGCTCGGCCACGACCGAGAGCTGCTGTACCGCGTTGGGCCGCTGGAGGTCGGCGGCGACCAGCAGCGGCGTGTGGTTCTGCTCACGCAGCCAGCGGGCGAGCTTGCCGGCCAGGGTCGTCTTGCCCGCACCCTGCAGACCCGCGAGCATCACGACGGTCGGCGGGTTCTTGGCATAGCGGAGCCGCCGGGTCTCACCGCCGAGGATCTCGATGAGCTCGTCATTGACGATCTTGACGACCTGCTGCGCCGGGTTCAGCGCCTGGGAGACCTCGGCGCCGCGGGCGCGCTCCTTGACCTGGGCGACGAACGCCTTGACCACGGGCAGCGCGACATCGGCCTCGAGGAGCGCGATGCGGATCTCGCGGCAGGTCGCGTCGATGTCGGCCTCGGAGAGCCGACCCTTGGATCGAAGGGAGGAGAAGACCGATGTCAGCCGGTCGGAAAGCGTCTCGAACACGTGATTGGCCAGCCTCTGCGCTACAGGTCTGCGACTCGACCTCCCAGCCTATCCGCTGGGAGGTGCGACTGACGCCCTCCCGGGGTCAGCGGCCCCAGCCGGGAACGGCCATTCGCATGGTGAGCGCGTGCTCCACAAGCGTGATGAGCGTGGCCTTCACCGCGTCGCGCGAGCGGGCGTCGGTCCTGGAGATGGGGATGTGAGGCGCCAGCGTCAGCGCCTCGCGTACCTCCTCCTCGCCGTGCAGGTAGTTGCCGTCCCACCCGTTGACCGCGACGACGAAGGGGAGCTTCGCCTCCTCGAAGTAGTCGATCGCCGGGAAGCTGTCGGCCAGCCGCCGGGTGTCGACGAGCACGATCGCACCGATCGCGCCCTTCACGAGGTCGTCCCACATGAACCAGAACCGGTGCTGACCCGGCGTACCGAACAGGTACAGGATCAGGTCGCGGTCCAGCGAGACCCGGCCGAAGTCCATCGCGACCGTGGTGGTGGTCTTGTTCGGGGTGAGGCCGAGATCGTCGATCCCGGCGCTGGCGTCGGTCATCACCGCCTCCGTGGTCAGCGGCAGGATTTCCGACACCGCCCCCACGAACGTGGTCTTACCGACACCGAATCCCCCGGCGACGACGATTTTCGTCGATGACAGGCCGCCGCCGCGGCTAGAGCCTGCGAAGTCCACTGAGCACCCTTTCCAGCAGGTTGAGATCCGGCTTGCCCGCGTCCAGCTGAGGCTGATGCAGCTGGATCAGACCCTCGGCGGCCATGTCGGCTACCAGGATCCGGGTCACGCCGAGCGGGATGCGGAGCATCGCGGAGATCTCAGCGACCGAACGCACTTGCCGGCACAGGGCACTGATCGCCTGATACTCCGGAGTGCGGGTGGATAAATCGTGATGTATGGAGGTCGCCGAGGAGACCAGGGCCTCCAGGGCGAGTTGGGTCCGGGGGGCGGTACGCCCCCCGGTCACGGCATACGGACGGACGAGGGAGCTCTGCTCCGACGGCGCCGGCTGCATGAGATGCGAGGGCCCCACCTGTTGCCGGTGGGGGTCGTCCATCGAATGGTAGGGAAACCCGCCGTGCGGGTCGCCCTCACCGGTCCAGCCGCGGCCTGCCACGACAGCCTCCTAGCGTCATCGCCGTCACCGTGAGTGGGAAGACTGCAGTTCCGCGCGGACGGCCGGGGTCAGCACCTGGCCTGCCCGCTCGACGAGCATCGTCATCTGGTAGGCCACCAGTCCCATGTCACAGTCGGCGGCGGCCAGCACCGCCAGACAGGAACCGTCACTGATGGACATGATGAGGAGCAGCCCTCGTTGCATCTCCACCACGGTCTGGGTGACCGCACCGCCTTCGAAAACCCGCGAGGCGCCCTGGGTCAGGCTGATCAGGCCGGCCGCGACCGCGGCCAGCTGGTCCGCCCTGTCCCTGGGAAACCCGTCGGAATACGCCAACGGCAGACCGTCCGCCGACACGACGACTGTGTGCGCCACACCTGGGACGTTGTTCACAAAGTCAGTGATCAGCCAATTGACCCCCCGGGCGGCCTGGCTCATTTCGCGCACGTGTCATCCTCCTTGGCGACCATGATGAGCTCGCTCACCGGTCCTCCTTGTTTCCTTCAACGTCCCGTCCGAAGTCGGGATACGGCCGTCCGTCCGCGGCTCCGCCCCTGGCGGCCGCGCGGCCCTGCCGTACGCCCTGCTGGAAGCTGGCCAGCCTGTTGCGCACCGCCTCCGGGGAGACTGTCGGCCGGAGCGCGGGAGTTTGGGGAGCCGCGCCCAGGTCGGGCGCGGCCGTGCCGGGCACCAGGTTCGCCTTGGGCACCCGCTTGGGCAGCCCGGAACCGGTGATCCCGCCGAGTGAGGGCTCGCTGGCGGCCTTGGCCGCCTGCCAGCCCACGTCGGCGGGTGACGACCAACCGTTCCCCTGCGGGGGGGCGGCGGCCTGCTGTGAGAGCTGGACGGTCTCCTGAACGGCCTGGGACGGCTGGGCCGCCTCGACCTCCTCGCCCCGTTCCTCGGCGGCCTGGACCGGCTCGACCTTCTTGAACCAGTCGGACTCGACGGCCGCGAAGATCGGCAGGAACTCCTCCTTCGCCTCTTCCATGGGCGAGGAGGCGGGGATCACCGGCAGCGGGCCGGTGTTGTCCGCCGCGTCGAACGGGCGCCGCCCGAACGGGCCGGAGTTGCCGCTGGACGGCCAGCCTCCGGAGTCGCCGCCGCGGAACGAGGAGCTCGACCAGACGTCGGAGCCGCCGTCCCTGTTCTGCCCGCCGGGCCAGACGGGGGCGTCACCGCGCGCGGGCGCGCCCGGTCCCCCCGACCACGTTCCGGCGTCGTTCCTGGACGGGGTGCCCTGACCCTGGTGCCACGCGACGGGGTCGGGCTGGGAGGCGTCCGGCCAGCCGTGACCGGGGGCGGCGCCGGGCGGCGGAAGCTGTCCCGGCCATGGGGTGTCGACGGGTGCCTGCCCGAACTGGCCGCCGCCGAAGGGAGGCTGCGAGGCCTCGAAGGAGTTGAACTGCTGCCCCAGGTCGAAGGAGGCGAACGAGTTCTGGTGGGCGGCCTCGAACGAGGCGAAGGACGGCATCTGGGGAGCCGCGGGGCTGGCCAGCACGGGCGGGCGGTCCATGGAGGCCATGGACCCGGCCCAGTCTCCGCTCTGCGGCATGGCACCGGGACCGCCTCCCGGGCGGGCGGTGACGGCGAGCAGGTTCTCCGGGAGCAGGACCATGGCGGTCAGGCCGCCGCTGTCCTGCTGCCTGAGCTGGACTCGGATGCCGTGCCGCAGGGCAAGGCGGCCGACCACGAACAGGCCCATCCGGCGGGAGACCGAGACGTCCACCACCGGCGGGTTGGCCAGTCGCCAGTTGGCCTGGGCGAGTTCCTCGGCGGTCATGCCGATGCCGATGTCGGTCACCGAGACCATCACGCCGCCGCCGTCGATGCGGTTGCTGGAGACGATGACCTTGGTCTCCCGGGGGGAGAAGGAGATCGCGTTCTCCACCAGCTCCGCGATCAGGTGGACGACGTCGTTGACGGAGGTTCCGGCCACGGCCACGCCCGCGGACAGCTGCAGGTCGACCCGCTCGTAGTTCTCGACCTCCGACAGCGAGGCGCGGACCACGTCGATGAGCGGGACCGGCTGGCTCCACCGGCGGGCGGGCTCCTGACCGGCGAGGACCAGGAGGTTCTCCGAGTTGCGGCGCATGCGGGTGGCGAGGTGGTCGAGGCGGAAGAGGCTGCCGAGCCGGCCCTCGTCCTGCTCGCCCTGCTCCAGGCTCTCGATGAGGGAGAGCTGGCGCTCCACCAGGGTCTGGCTGCGCCGGGAGAGGTTGACGAACATCGAGTTGACGTTGCTCCGCAGCGTGGCCTCCTGGCCCGCCAGTCGCACGGCCTCGCGGTGGACCTCGTCGAAGGCCCGGGCCACCTCACCGATCTCGTCGTCGGAGGCGACACCGATCGGGGTGATGTCCGTGGTCGAGACCTCGCCGCTCTCACGCATGCTCTGGACGGTCTCGGGGAGACGCTGGCCGGCGATGGACAGCGCCTCGGTACGGAGCCTGCGCAGCGGCCTGACCAGCGACCGCGCCATGACCGCGGTGACGATCAGGACGAAGATGAGCAGCAGCACGCTCAACCCGGCGGCGATCAGCGCCCCGCGCTGCTCCGACTCCTGCAGGACCCGGCTCTGCGTGATGAGGGTCTCGGCGACCTGCTCCTCCACCGCGCGCATGCGCTCGATGATGTCGCTGGAGGCGTCGAACCACGTCGTCTGGTCACCGAGTCCGGTCCTGGAGACGTCGACGTTCCTCAGTGGCTGGCCGTTGAGGGCCAGGAAGATGGCGCGGGCGCGCAGTGCCGCCGCGCGGTCCTTCTTCTGGCTGCTGACCGTGTCGTCGTAGAGCTGGCGCTGGGCGACCGAGGCCTCGGAGCGGAAGGTCGCGAGCTCGCTGTCGAACTGCGCCCGGGCGGCCAGCATGGCGTTGAGGCCTTCCGCGCTGAACCCCCTGACGGCGAGGGCGACGGCGAGGTTCGCTCGCTCCCTGGAGGCCTGCTCCTTGGCCCTGGCCAGCGCGGCGAACGCGGACGCGCTGGCGGTGATCTCCTGGTCCGCGACGCCCTGAATGATCTCGTCGTGCAGGGCGAGCAGGTCCGTGATGGTACGGGAGTACGCGGCGATCGTGGGCTGGGCCGGTAGCTGGGTGGCCGTCGCCGCGTCACGCAGGCTCTTGAGCTCGTCGATGCGGCTGCGGATCTGCGTGAGCTCGTTCCTGCTCCGAGCCCCGAACGACTCGATGACGCCGCTGTCGTTGATGACGCCGTTGATGCGGGCGCGCACCTCGCCGGCGACGCCATCGACGCTTTCGTACTGCTTGCGCAGATTCGACTTGCCGGTGCTCAGCCGGCCCTGTGCCACGTACCGGGCCGACAGGTCACGCTCGATCTGCAGCTCGTCGACCAGGCTGCTCAGGCCCGCGGTGAGTTCGGCGGTGGTACGCACGCGCTCGTACTCGGCGGCGCTGCTGATCGAGGTGGTGACCCGCAGGCCGCCCAGCACGATCGCGGCGGCCGTGGGGATGACGATGAGCGCGATCAGTCGCGATCTCACCCGCCAGTTCTTGAGCGCGAGCTTGCCGCCGTTCCTCGCAGACCTCTCGGAGCCGGAATCGTCCTGGTCCTGGCCCGGGCCGCTCCGCGGCTGCCCCCCCTGGTTGTCGAATCCCAGGGCAGGTGCCAGCCCGGATTCGCGTTCGCTGGGGATTGACGCTGTCCTCACTGGCCTCCGCTGCCTCTCCTCGGATCGTCTGCTTGGAGGGGATCGCGTCACGCAATGATGTGCGAGTGACGCCGACGCATCCATGGGGTAGGGGTTATTGGAGCACAGCCGGATGAGTTCGGCCAACAGCACATAACTCACATTTCCCACCGAACGGGTACACCGCGCCCGTAATCGGGCGATGACTCTCCGCCCCGTAACCACAAACTTCCACAAAGTTGCGAAACAGATTTATTGACATCTTTGCTTATGCCCGCTATGCGGATCTATCTGTTGATTGTTACGGGTGTGGCAACTGAGTGGCGTATGCCTGCTTTGTAGCTTCGGGGCGATAGGGGCGAAAGGGGTGGTATTTGTAATTTGACTGATCTACTCCGCTACTCTGATCCGCGGTCGGCAAACCCCCCCTTGACCAACATGCCTCCCGGGACCCCCTCCATGTCGCCCGATGAGTCACAGCGAGTTCCGGCAGGGGCGGTCAAATGCAGCTAATGCAGCTAAGGAGACCCATGAGGTTCACACTTGCGAGCCGGACCGTCATCGCAGGAGTCGCCGCCGCCCTGGTGCTGAGCGCCTGCGGAGGTTCCGACAAGTCCACTGACACCACCGCCGCGAACGCGGATGGTCTGGAGAAGACTCAGATCAAGATCGGCGCGCTGCCGATCCCCGACTCGGCCGCGCTCTACATCGCCAAGGACAAGGGCTACTTCAAGGACGAGGGGCTCACCGTCACCATCGAACCGGTGGTCGGCGGAGCCCAGGCCCAGCAGTCCCTCATCGGCGGGTCTCTGGACGCCACCCAGACCAACTACGTCTCGGCTTTCCTCGCCGTCGCGGCCGGCAACAAGATGAAGATCATCTCGGACCTCTACCAGGCCGCGCCGAACTCGTTCAACCTCATGGTGCCCAAGGACTCCTCGATCAAGACGCCCGCCGACCTCAAGGGCAAGAAGATCGCGGTCAACAGCAAGAAGAACATCGGCACCCTGGCGGTGACCTCGGTGCTCAAGACGCACGGCCTCACCGAGGCCGACGTGCAGTTCCTGGAGTTCCCCTTCCCCGAGATGGGCGCCCAGCTGGCCAACAAGGTCGTCGACGCGGCCTGGATGACCGAGCCGGCCCTGACCGCGGTGCAGAAGAACCTCGGCGCCCAGAAGCTCGCCGACACGATGGTCGACTCCACGGCGGACTTCCCCATCGCCGGTGTGGTCGTCATGGAGAGCTTCGCCACCGAGAACCCCAAGACCGTCGCCGCCTTCCAGCGGGCGATCGCCAAGGCCCAGCAGATCTCCGCCACCGACCGCAAGGCCGTCGAGCAGATCCTGCCGACCTACACCAAGATCGACGCTGCGACCGCCGCCGTGATCACCCTCGGGTCCTTCCCGACCAGCCTTGACGAGACCCGCCTGCAGCGGGTCGCCGATCTGATGGTCGAGCAGGGTTACCTTAAGAGCCCGATCCAGGCCAAGACCCTCCTTCCCGGCAACCTCGGGTGACACGGCACAACCCGCTCGACAACAGACTGCTCTGCGGCGCCCTCGGCGTCGCAGGGCTGTTCTGCGTCATGGAGGTCGCGGGCCGGACCGGGTTGATCGACCCGCTCGTTTTCCCGCTGGCCTCCACAGTGCTGGGTCGAGCAACCGCACTCGTGACCGACGGCGAGTTCCTCTCCGACGTCGCCTCGACCCTCGGGGCCTGGGCTCTTGGACTGCTGCTCACGGTCGCGCTCGCCGTACCCGCCGGGTTCCTGCTCGGCAGCCTGCCCCGGGTGGAGAGCGCGCTCCGGCCGATCCTTGAGTTCCTGCGCCCGATTCCGTCGATCGCGTTGATCCCGCTGGCGCTCGCCGTGTTCTCCGACAGGTTCGACATGAAGGTCACCCTGATCGTCTACGCGGCGACCTGGCCTGTGCTGATCAACACGATGTACGGCCTCAAGGACGTCGACCCGCTCGCCAAGGAGACGCTCCGCAGCTTCGGGTTCGGGAGGTCGGCCGTGCTGTGGCGCGTCTCCCTGCCGAGCACGGCGCCCTTCATCGCCACCGGTGTCCGGCTGGCGTCGGCGATCGCGCTCATCGTGGCGATCAGCGCGGAACTGCTCGGCGGCGGCGCCCAGGGCATCGGCAGTTACGTCCTGGAGAGCGGCGGCAGCGCGGACGCGGTGGAGTACATCATCGCCGCCGCCATCTGGGCCGGGATCATCGGCGTGATCACCAACGGCCTGTTCGTGCTCGCGGAACGGCGGATCTTCCGCTGGCACACCGCCCGTACGGAGGTGGTCTGATGAACGGCCTGCTGCGCGGCGTGGTCCGGCTGTGGCCGGTGCCCGTCGTGCTGTTGCTGTGGGAGCTGATCACCCGCGGCATCGAGATGCTGAGCTTCCCGCCGCCGTCGCAGATCGCGACCAGCATGTACACGATGTGGCTGACCGGCCCCGCGGAGCGGCTCTGGCTGACCGACGCGGCGCTGACGAACATCCCGGTGAGCATCGGCCGGCTGCTGGCCGGGTGGGTGCTGGCCGGGGTCGTCGGGATCGTCCTCGGGGTCGCCCTGGGCCGCTCCCCGCTGCTCTTCCGTTTCATCGACCCCCTGGTGCAGTTCGCCCGCGCCATCCCGCCGCCCATGCTGCTCACGTTCTTCATGGCGCTGCTGGCCATCGGCCCCCGGATGCAGATCAGCTTCATCGCGTTCGGCATCGTCTGGCCGATCCTGATCAACGCCTCCGAGGGGGCGCGGCAGGTCGACCGCCAGCACCTGGACACCGCCAGGGTCTTCGGGCTGTCGAGCGGTGAGCGGCTGTTCCGGATCATCCTGCCCTCGGCCATGCCGAAGATCTTCGCCGGACTCCGGGTCAGCCTGTCACTGGCGCTGATCCTCATGGTGCTCTCCGAACTGGTCGGCAGCACCGACGGGATCGGCTTCCAGCTTCTGGACGCCCAGAGGTCATACGACTTCTCCGGCGTGTGGGGAACCATCGTGGTGCTCGGCATCCTGGGATACGTGTTCAACTCGGCGTTCCTGGCGGCCGAGCGACGTGTCCTGTCCTGGCACCGCTCCGCCAAGCAGACGACCTGAGGACCTGCTGTGCTTGAGATCACGAATCTGTCCCACACCTACGGCAGCGGGCCGAGCGCCCACAACGCGCTGGGCGGCATCGACCTGAAGGTCGCCCAGGGTGAACTGGTGTGCATCGTCGGCCCCTCCGGATGCGGCAAGTCCACACTGCTGCGCTCCATCGCGGGGCTGCTACGGCCCAGCGGCGGCCAGGTCACGCTCAACGGCGCCCAGGTCGAGCAGACCCCCGACAACCTGGCCGTGGTCTTCCAGGACTACAGCCGCTCCCTGTTCCCCTGGATGTCGGTGGTCGACAACGTCTCGCTCCCGCTGCGCCGTAAGGGAATGGACAAGCGGCAACGCGGGCAGGCGGCGATGGAGGCCCTGGAGGAGGTCGGCCTGGACGGCGCCGCGGCCAAGTACCCGTGGCAACTTTCCGGGGGCATGCAGCAGAGGGTGTCCATCGCCCGCGCTCTGGCCTACCGCCCGGCCCTGTTGCTGATGGACGAACCCTTCGGCTCCGTGGACGCCCAGACCCGTGAGGACCTGGAGGACCTGACCCTGCGGGTCCGCAACCTGCACAACATGACCATCGTGCTGATCACCCACGACATCGACGAGAGCGTCTACGTCGGTGACCGCGTCGTGGTCCTGTCCAAGGCCCCCGCCGGGATCGTCGGTGACCTGCGCGTGGACCTGCCGGGACCGCGCGACCAGATCACCACCCGCGAGCACCCCGACTTCGTGCACCTGCGCGCCGAGGTCGGCCGCCTGGTGCGCGGCATGCGGAGCCCGTCGCCCTCGAGCTCCTGAAGCCCTCTTCAAAACGTCCGCCGAAGCGTGGTGGTCCTCCCTCGGGACCGCACACCGCAGAGAGGATTTCCATGAGCCACCCACAGGCACCGGTCTGGGATGCGATCGGTGGCGTCTCCCGCTTCGCCGCCCTGGCCACGATGGCCGAACTGGGCTGCGCCGACCACCTGCGAGACGGCGCCCTGAGCGTCGACGAGCTCGCACTGCGCTGCGGCGCCGACGCCTCCGCGCTCGGCAGGGTGCTCCGCCAGCTCGCCGCCATGGGCATGGTCGCGACCACGGTGCCAGGCACCTACGAGCTGACCGAGGCGGGTGCCACCCTCCGCGCCGACCTGCCCGGCTCGCTCCGCCCCGCCATACGGATGATCTCCGAGGAGGGCTTCTGGTACGGCATGGGCATGGTCCCGCGGACCGTGCGCACCGGCAGGTCGGGCTTCGTCGAACGGCACGGGCACCTCTACGGTTATCTGAGGGCCAACCCCGGGGCCGGCGCGCTGTTCAACGACTACATGACGGTCAGGGCCCAGCCGTTCGCGGACGCCGTGGCCTCCCGCTACGACTTCTCCGGGGTGCGGACCCTGGTGGACGTGGCCGGCGGCAAGGGGCACATCCTGGCCGCCGTCCTGAAGGCCCACTCAGATCTGGACGGCGTGCTGTTCGACCAGAAACAGGTGGTCAGCACGGCCAGGGACTTCTTCGCCGAGGCCGGTCTTGAAGGCCGGTGCAAATTCGTGGAAGGCGACTTCTTCGTCTCGGTGCCCGGCGGGGCGGACGCCTACCTGCTGAGCAGTGTGATCCACAACTGGTCCGACGAGGACTCGGTGCGGATTCTGGGCAATGTCAGGGAGGCCGTCTCCGACGACGGCCGAGTGCTCCTGGTCGAGGCCGTGGTGCCGGACGGCGACAGGCCGCACATCAGTAAGGACATCGACATGCGAATGCTCGCCCTTTTCGGCGAGGGCATGGAACGCAGCACCTCCGAGTACGCCGAACTCCTGGGCAAGTCCGGTTTCCGGCTCAGCCGGCAGGTGGAACTGCCCGGTGGCACCTCGATTGTCGAGGCCCTGCCTATCTAGAGGTCTATTCAGGAGCCTGTTCAGGACCGGCGTAAAGGCCGGTATCGGGCTCGCGAAACAGCGGCGGCCGACGACGTGAGGCTAACGTCACCGGCCGCCGCTGTTTCATCCGCTTTCCGCACAGAAAAGAAACGACCATCGTGAAATCGATGGTCGTCCGCGCGATTGAGCTCAACGGGCGGCCCGCGGACCGGACCGTGAAACCGCGTGTTCACCGGGTCCCCGGCGCGTCCGCGGTCCGGGATTCATCGGCCGTCACCTCCGGCGGATCAGACGGTCCGGGGTCGGCCTTATGGAACGTCTCCGGTGTGGCCGGCCGTCCGGTGTCGTTTCAGGTGCGGGACACCCGGATCCCGAGGACGGAGAACGAGTCGGCCGGCGAAGGCGTGGGGAGCGGGGATTCCGGAACCGGGGCCTCGGCCGGGAGCGCGGGCCCCGCCGGCCCGCGGCGAGCGAGGGCGGCTCCGGGGACCTCTGTCACGGGAGAAAAGAACGCGGGTCTCGCCCCTTCGAAGGGGCGAGACCCGCGTCAGGAGATCAGACCCTGAGGGTGAGGACGTGCTCGACCAGGGTGATCAAGGTCGATTTCACCGCGTCCCTGGACCGGGCGTCGGTCCGGACGACGGGGATGTGCGGGGAGATCGTCAGAGCCTCCCGCACCTCCTCCTCTCCGTGGATGTGCGATCCGCCGAACCCGTTGAGGGCCACGACGAACGGTAGTCCGGCCTCCTCGAAGTAGTCGATCGCCGGGAAGCTGTCGGCCAGCCGCCGGGTGTCGACGAGCACGATCGCACCGATCGCGCCCTTCACGAGGTCGTCCCACATGAACCAGAACCGGTGCTGACCCGGCGTACCGAACAGGTACAGGATCAGGTCGCGGTCCAGCGAGACCCGGCCGAAGTCCATGGCGACCGTGGTGGTTCGCTTTGTCGGGATGTGCGAGAGGTCGTCGACGTCCGCGCTGGCCTCTGTCATCACCGCCTCCGTGGTCAGCGGCATGATCTCGGAGACCGCGCCGACAAAGGTCGTCTTGCCGACACCGAACCCGCCGGCGACGACGATCTTCGTCGACGTCATCCCGGCGTCAGAGCCTGCGAAGCCCACTGAGCACCCTTTCAAGCAAATTGAGATCCGGCTTACCCGCATCCAGCGACGGCTGATGGATCTGCACCAGGCCCTCGGCCGCCATGTCCGCGATCAGTACCCGGGTCACGCCGAGTGGCATGCGCAACAGGGCAGAGAGCTCGGCGACCGAGCGCACCTGCCGGGACAGCGAAATGATCGCCTGATATTCCGTGGAGAGCGTGGCGGGATCCACTCCCGCCAACGTCGCCGAGGAGACCAGTGCCTCAAGAGCTAGCTGCATCCGGGGGGCGGTCCTGCCCCCGGTCACAGCGTACGGGCGAATCAACCGGTCTCGCCCGCTCTTGGCCTGAGACGTGTTCTGGGGTTCCTCCCCCGGTCCACGCCAACCTGGTGCGTCCATATCACCCCCCTATCGCTGAACCGACTGCAGTTCGGCCCGTAGCGCAGGCGTAAGCGCCTGCCCGGCACGCTCTGCGAGCAGTGTCATCTGGTAGGCCACCAGGCCCATGTCACAGTCCGGCGAGGCCAGTACGGCCAGCGCGGAACCATCGCTGATCGACATGGTCAGCAGGAGGCCCCGCTGCATCTCGATCACTGTCTGTGCCACAGGGCCGCCTTCGAAGACCCGTGAGGCACCCTGGGTGAGGCTGATCAGACCGGCCGTGATCGCGGCGAGCTGGTCCGCCCGGTCCTTGGGGAATCCCTGGGAGTAGGCCAGCGGGAGCCCATCCGCGGAGACGATCACCGCGTGCGCCACTCCGGGCATCTCCTTGACGAACTCGGTGATCAGCCAGTTGAAGCCGCGGGCGGCCTGGCTGAGTTGGTTGTTCACTGCTGGTTCTCTCCCTCGACGGCCTTGGCACGCTCGCTCATCTCAGCGCGTCCCTGCCGTACGCCTTGCTGGAAACTGGACAGGCGGCTGCGCACCCGATCCGCCGACATCGGCGGCATCGGGGGGGCCGGCGCAGCCGGTGCCGCCGAGGCGGCTCCGGGAACGAGGTTCGCCTTGGGCACCCGCTTGGGAAGGCCCGATCCGGTCACGCCGCCTTCCACCGGCTTCTTGGCGACCTCCGCGGCCGCCCAGCCCTGGTCCGAGGGGGTGCTCCACGGTTGCCTGTCGGCCGCGGGCGCAGCCGGTCTGGGCGGCTGTGCCTGCTGCTGCGGCGGCTGCCCCGGCTGCTGCTGGGGCTGCGGCGTGGAATGCGAGATCTGCGGGAAGTTCTGGGTCTCCAGTCCCTGCGGGCCCCGCCTGACCCGCTGCTCCAGCAGCCGGGGCCTGGCCTCGGCGACCGGCTCGGGATCGGGCTCCGCCTCCTGTTCCGGCTCGGGTGCGACGGAGGTGCTGCTGCGGAACCAGTCGGACCCCACCGCCGCGAAGATCGGCAGGAACTCCTCCGGCTCCGGTTCCGTCGGCGAGACCTCGACCGCGGGAAGGGCCTGGGTGTTCTCCACCGGCTCCAGCCGCTGCGGTGCCCACAGATCGGACGAGGAGGTCTCGGGCCAGGCCGAGGGGAACGACGGCGCCGGGGTCGACGCCAGCGGCGACGACCACAGGTCCTCCACCGCGGAGGCGGGCACCACCGGCCCCGACCAGAGATCTCCGGACATCGGTGCCGGCACCTGGGGAGGCGTCTGGGACGGCATCTGAGGAGGCGTCTGGGCGGGCTGCCCGAGGCCGACCGGCGGTCGGCCACCGCGCCCGGCGCCGGTCCCGAACGGGTCCGCGTTCGGAGTGGAGCCGAACGGGTCGGGATTCACCGAGGAGAACGAGTTCGCGGGACCGCCGAAGGAACCGGACGGCATGCCGCCCTGTCCGGCCATCGCCATCTCGGGCACCCCCGTGCCCTGGGCCACCACCTGCACCGGCAGGAGCACGACGGCGCTCAGGCCGCCGGTCTCCGGGCGCCTGAGCTGGACCCTGATCCCGTGGCGCATGGCCAGGCGGCCGACCACGAACAGGCCCATCCGGCGGGAGACCGACAGGTCCACCGCGGGAGGCTCGGCCAGCCGGCGGTTGGCCTCGGCCAGTTCCTCGTCGCTCATGCCGATGCCCGCGTCGGTGACCGCCAGGATGACGGCGCCCATCTCGTTGCCGTTGCTGGTCACCGTGATCTTGGTGTCCTGCGGCGAGAAGAAGATCGCGTTCTCGACGAGCTCCGCGACCAGGTGGACGATGTCGTTGACGGCCTGGCCGATGATCGAGATGCCCGACTCGACCCGGAGGTTCACCCGCTCGTAGTTCTCCACCTCCGACAGCGAGGCGCGGACGACGTCGCTGAGCGGAACCGGTTCACTCCACCGGCGGCTCTGCTCCTGACCGGCGAGGACCAGGAGGTTCTCGGAGTTCCGGCGCATGCGGGTGGCCAGGTGGTCCAGCTTGAAGAGGCTGCCGAGGCGGCCCTCGTCCTGCTCGCCCTGCTCCAGGTCGTCGATGAGGTCGATCTGGCGTTCCACCAGCGACTGGGTGCGCCTGGAGAGGTTGACGAACATCGCGTTGATGTTGCTTCGCAGCCGGGCCTCGTCACCCGCCAGCCGGATGGCCTCGCGGTGGACCTCGTCGAAGGCCCTGGCCACTTCCCCGATCTCGTCTCGGGAGGCCACCCCGATGGAGGGCACCTCGATGTTCGGGGCGTGGTCCCCGGACTCCCGCAGCACCCGGACGGTCTCGGGCAGCCGGGTGTCGGCCACCTCGAGCGCCTCGCTGCGCAGCTTGCGCAGCGGCCGGACCAGCGTGCCGGCCACCCAGGCGGTGATGAGCAGGATCAGGACCAGCAGGACCAGGATCGAGACACCGGAGATCGCGGCGCTGCGCTGCTCGGCGCTCTCCATCTCCTGGCTGCGGGCGACCACCGCGGCCGACAGGCCGCGCTCGACGGTCCGCATGTTGTCCACGATCGCGGAGGAGGCGGCGTACCAGGTGTCGGCGCTCCTGAGCCAGCCGCCGCCGATCCGCTCCAGCGGCTTGTTCTCCCGCATGAGGGACATGACGAGAGCCCGCATGGAGTCGGCCTGGTCGATCTTGGGGCCGTTGACCACGTCGCGGAAGCGCTTGATGTCGGCGGCCGAGGCGGTCGCCCGGAAGGCGTTCTCCTCGCTCTGCTGGCTCCGGTACGCGCCCAGCAGGTCGGCGGGGTCGTCGAAGTCGAACTTGCCGTCCAGGAAGCTGACCAGGAGGGTGCCCCGCTGTCTGGCGACCTGCTCCTTGGCCCGGGTCAGCGCGCCCAGCGCGAGCGCGTCACCGATGAGGCGCTCGTCGCCGCCGCTACGGCCCAGGTCGTCGTGGAGGGTGATGAAGTCGGAGATCATCCGCGAGTACATGCCGAGGGCCGCCCGGGGCAGCACGCTGCCGTCGGTCATCAGCCTGCGCAGGCCGGGAAGACCGTCGAGCCAGCGGCGGATCTGGGCGACCTCGGTGCGGACGCGGGCCGCCTGCGACTCGTCGAGGGCCTCCATCGCGGTCAGCGTCTGCTTGCTGCTCCGGTCGACCACCCCGCGCTGTTCCCTGACCTTGGTGAGCCGGGAACGCGTGGCGCCGGCGGCGTACCAGGCGGTGAGGTCGCGCTCCTCGGCCATCTCGTGGGCGAGCGTGCCGAGCGACTCGACCAGTGAGGCGACCTCGGTCATCCGGCGGTACTCACCGGCCGTGGCGAGGGCGGTGGTCAGCTGAAGTCCGGTGAGCAGGACGGCCGCGGCGGTCGGGAGCAGGATCAGCGCGACCAGACGGGGACGCACGCGCCAGTTCGCCGGCAGGAGTCGACTGCCCACCCCTGACGCGCGGTGGCTCCGGCGGTCTTGTGTCATCACTGGCCTACGTAACCCCTCGCCGGATTTGGAAGCGGCGAAAGCAATTTGAGCACATCCTTTATGTCACTTCGAATGGAGTAAATGCCGACAAATCCCCGCAAAAAGGACATACGGCTACAAAGTTTTCAGGCCGGCCGGAAGGAATCCTTCACCTCCGGAGCCTGGTGCTTGATCATCAGGTGGCGGGTCACAGAGTATTCCCCAACCGCCTCCTGACTCATGTCCTTGCCGAAGCCGCTCCCCTTGACCCCGCCGTGCGGCGCCTCAGAGGCGATGGGCAGATGGTCGTTCACCCAGGTCACGCCCACGTCGAGCCGATGCGACACGCGCAGTGCCCTGGCCACGTCCCTGGACCAGACCGATGAGGCCAGCCCGTAGACGGTGTCGTTGGCCAGCCGGACCGCCTCGTCCTCTCCGTCGAAGGGCAGGGCGATCAGTACCGGACCGAAAAGTTCACCCTGAACGATCTCGCTGTCCTGGGTCGCGCCGGAAACCAGGGTGGGCGGGTAGTAGAACCCGGGCCCTTCGAGCGGGGCGCCGCCGCAGAGCACGGAGGCGCCCGCGGCGACGGAACGCTCCACGAAGCCGTGCACGCGGTCGCGGTGTCCCTCGGAGATCAGCGGGCCGATGTCGGTGGCCGGATCCCAGGGGTCGCCCACACTGATCCGCGCCAGCGTCGCGTGCAGCGCCTCGACCGCCTCGTCGTACACCTCCCGGGAGATGTAGACGCGAGTCGCGGCCGTGCAGTCCTGGCCGGTGTTGTAGGTGGCGCCCATCGCGACGCCCCTGGCCATCTCGGACAGGTCCGCGTCACCGAAGACCAGCGCCGGAGCCTTGCCGCCGAGCTCCAGGTGGACCCGCTTCAGGGAGCCCGTGGCGCCGCGCATGACCGCGCGGCCGGTCGCGGTGGAGCCCGTGACGCTCACCATGTCGACGCCGGGGTCGGTGACGAGGGCCTCGCCCACCTCGGCACCGCCCAGCACCACCTGGAGCAGCCCTTCGGGCGCGCCGGCACGGGCGAACAGCTCGGCCATCCGCAACGTGGTGCCCGGCGTCTGCGGTGCGGGCTTGATGACCACCGCGTTCCCCGCGGCGAGCGCGGGGCCGATCTTCCACACCGCCATGACCAGGGGGAAGTTCCACGGGGCGATCGATCCGACGACACCGACCGGACGACGCACCAGCAGCGAGGTGTAGCCGGAGCTGAGCACCCCCGCACCGGTGCCGTCCAGCGAGCGGGCCGCCCCGGCGAAGAAGCGGAGGTTGTCCGCCGCGAACGGCAGCTCGCCGTCGCGGAAGACCGCCGCGGGCTTGCCCGTCTCGATGACCTCCAGCCGGGTGAGCTCCTCGGCGTCGGCCTCGACGAGATCGGCGAAGCGCAGCAGCACCCTGGCCCGCTCGGCCGGCGTCGCGGCGCTCCACTCCCGGAACGCCACGCGGGCCCGCCGCACGGCGGCGGCCACCTCCTCGACCGGGGTGTCGGCGATCTCCCCCAGGAGCTCGCCGGTCGCCGGATTGATCAACTTGCCCATGGAACTTCCCTCGTCGTGGTGGTGCGGAGAGCCGTCAGGCCCCGGCCTGCTCGATCAGGTCGGCCGCCCTGCGCAGGCCGTCCCGCCCGCGGATCTCCTCGCCCGCGGCTGCCAGGCGCTCGCGGAGCGCGCCGTCGCCCAGGAGCCTGTCCAGCGCGCCGGTCAGCTCCTCGTCGGAGAAGGTGTAGGTGGACAGGCGCACACCGTAGCCGAGTTCGTGGACGCGCTGCGCGTTGTCGTACTGGTCCCAGAACAGGGGCAGCAGGATCATCGGCTTGCCGAAGTGCAGCGCCTCGGTGGTGGTGTTGTTGCCGCCGTGCGTGATGACCAGGTCGACCATAGGAATGATCTTGGTCTGCGGGACGAACTCGGCGCCCCACATGTTGTCGGCCAGCTTGATCTCCTCGTGCAGCGGACCCATCGAGACGATGAAGCGGTACGGGGTGGTGGCCAGCACGTCGATGGTCCGCTGCATGAGCGCGACGTCCGCCGAGCCGAGCGAGCCCAGCGAGAAGTAGACCAGCGAGCCGTCCCGGCCGGCCAGCGACGCGGGGAGCTCGAAGCCGCCGTCCGTCTCGCGCACCGAGGAGTCCAGGCGGTGCCAGGAGTCGCCCAGCGGCCGGGCGTCGACGTAGTCGGCGATCTCGGGGAAGACATAGAGGTTGAGGTCACCCTCGTGGATGAAGTCCAGGTCCGGCAGCGGGTCGGCGCCCTGCTCGACGACCCACTCGTTGAAGGCGGTCCAGATCTCGCGGTGGGTGCGGTCGTACTCGGCGTTGAAGGCACCCCACTGCGACCGGTCGTCGGCGGGCAGCCCGGAGAAGACCGGGGCGACGCCCTCGCCGCGCACCTCCAGCGGGTTGCAGGAGACGATCCGGACGAACGGCTTGCCCGCCGTCAGCAGCGCCGGGAAGGTGATGACGTTGTCCTCGACGATGACGTCCGGCCGGACGCGCTCGATAATCTTCTTCAACTGCGGCTCGCAGTACTTGGCGCCGTCGATAAGCGCCTCCCAGATCGGCTTGGTGACCGTCTCCAGCTGCTCCAGAGTCGACTTCCGGTATTCCGGCGCGGTGTCCCTGATGAAGTCCTTCCAGAACTGTCCGGCGTCCTGCTCCTCTTCGGTCGGCGGCGCGAGATCGACCAGGTCCTCCTCGAATCCGAGGGCCTCCAATTTCCCCTTCCAGGAGGCCTCAGCTGCGAAAACGACTCTATGCCCACGCTTACGAAGAATGTCACCGATGCCGATGCAGTTGTTCGTCGGCCCGTAGGCGCTCTCCGGCATGAACAGGATCGTGAGGGACATCACGCCTCCTTACGTCTAGAGGTTGCGGCTTTTGAAGAATGGTGAAATTCTCGGCTAGCAAAAAACCTGGAAAACGGTCACTATGGACCCCGGCACAGAGCGTGGTTTTCAATGAGCGGGGGAATATGACGCGCAAGGGACGGGCGGACCGGCGCCTGGATCTCATCGCGGCCGCACATCGGGCGATCATCCGGCACGGCACCGAGGGAGTGCACCTCAACCATGTCGCGGAGGAGGCCGGACTCACCTCCGGTGCCGTCCTGTACCACTACCCGCGTCTCAGCGAACTGCTGGTCGACGCCCACCACGCCGGGATGGAGCGCTTCTACGAGCAGCGGCTCAAGCGGATCAAAGGCATGCGTGACCCCGCGGAGAAGCTTGTCGTGACCGTCCGCTCGGGGCTGCCGCACGGCCCGGACGACCCGGACGTCCGGCTGCTCAACGAACTCGGCGGAGCCGCGCCCCGCAACAGGATGTACGCCCTGCTGCTGACCACCCTCTACGATCGCCAGGTCTCGCTCTACCAAAGCATCCTGGACACCGGGGCCGCGTTGGAGACCTTCAGGCTGTCGGGCGACTCCCTGCTCATCGCCCGCAACCTGGTCGCGCTCGAGGATGCTTACGGCTATCGCATAACGGCCCGCCACCCGGTGATCGGCCCGCAGGAGGCGGCGGAACTCATCCTCGACTACGCCAGGACCGCGACGAACCACCCGCTCAACTCGTCTCATTGAGGGATCAGCACTCCGTCCCCCTCCGCCCAGCCGAGCGCCACCCTGGACCCCGTCTGGACCTGGGTGGCCCCCTGGGTGGCCACCAGCACGGGCTGCCGGCGCCCGCCCACCTGTACCGACACGTGCGAGATGCCGCCGTAGAAGCTCACGTCGACCACCTCGCCGCTCAGCACGCCCTTGCCCTGGTCGTCCAGCCTGATCCGCTCCGGCCGTACGGCGAGCAACGCGGACGTGCCGTCGGGCAGGCCCGAGTTCCCGGGGAGGATGCCGAGCTCCTCGGCGGCCAGGCCGACCGAGCAGGCCCTGCCCTCGAAGATGTTGTTGGCCCCCACGAAGCCGGCGACGAACGGCGTGCGCGGGTGCTCGTACAGCTCCACCGGGGCGTCCACCTGCTCGACCCCGCCGGCGTTGAAGACCGCGATCCTGTCGGCCAGCGACATGGCCTCCTCCTGGTCGTGGGTGACCACGACGAAGGTGATGCCGACCTCGTTCTGCAGCCGCTTGAGCTCCAGCTGCATCTCCGCGCGCACCTTCTTGTCCAGCGCGGACAGCGGCTCGTCCAGCAGCAGCAGGCGCGGCCGCTTGACGATCGCGCGGGCCAGCGCGACCCGCTGGCGCTGGCCGCCGGAGAGCTGCTGCGGTTTGCGCCCGGCCATGGCCGCCAGCCCGACCTTCTCCAGGACCTCGTCGACCCGGCTGCGGATCTCCGCCCTGCCCAGCTTCTCCCGCTCCAGGCCGTACGCGACGTTCTTGGCCACGGTCATGTGCGGGAAGAGCGCGTACGACTGGAACATCAGGTTGACCGGGCGGCGGTGGGCCGCCCGGCCGAGCAGGTCGTCGCCGTCGAGCGTGACGGTGCCCTCGTCGGGCGACTCGAAGCCCGCCAGGATCCGCAGCAGTGTCGTCTTACCGCAGCCGCTGGGGCCGAGCAACGCGAAGAACTCGCCCTGCCGGATCTCCAGGGAGACGTCCGACAGCGCCGTGACGTCACCGAACCGACGGCTGACACCCGTGATCTTCAGCATTAGGACAGCGACTCCGTCAGTCGGGTCATCCGCTGGGTCACGATCACCGCGGTGAAGCTCACGAGCAGCAGCAGCGTGGCCAGGGCGTTGATCTCGGGGGTGACCCCGAAGCGGACCATTGAGTAGATGACGATGGGCAGGGTCGGCGTGGTGGGCGCCGCCGTGAAGAACGCGATGACGAACTCGTCGATCGAGAGGGTGAACGCGAGCAGCGCGCCGGCCAGAATGCCCGGCGCCAGCTGCGGCAGGGTGATCCGGACGAACGTGGTGAACGGCGTCGCGCCCAGGTCCCTGGACGCCTCCTCCAGGGAGGTGTCGGCGTGGGTGAGCCGGGTGCGGACCACCGCGGTCACGAACGCCATGCCGAACACCGTGTGCGCCAGCAGCACCGAGTGCAGCCCGAGCGTCGACTTGATCGTGGCGTAGAACACCAGCAGGCCGATGCCCAGCACCAGGTCCGGCAGGACGGCCGGCAGCACGCCGAGCGCGTCGAGCGCCCGCGATCTGGTGTGGCGGGCCAGGCCCACGGCCAGCAGGGTGCCGAGCACCGTGGCCAGCACCGTGGAGCCCACCGCGACGATCAGCGTGTTGACCAGGCCCTCACGGATCGCGGCGTTCTCGGCGAGCGCGCCGTACCACTTCAGGCTGAAGCCCTCGTAGACGTAGGGGGACTCACCGGAGTTGAAGGACATCACGACGAGCACGACGATCGGCGCGTAGAGGAAGACGTAGGTCACCCAGAAGGGGACGTACAGCAGTCGGGATCTACGCACGTCGGGCACTCCATGCCTGCGCCAGCAGCAGGACGATCAGCACGGCGATCAGCGCCAGTGCGAGGGTGGACCCGAACGGCCAGTCACGTGCCTTGAGGAACTGGTCCCTGATCAGGTTGCCGACCATGATGGAACGGCCACCGCCGAGCAGCTCGGGGATGATGAAGTTGCCGAAGCTCGGTACGAACACGAACAGGCAACCGGTGAGCACGCCCGGCAGGGTCAGCGGCAGCGTCACCGAGGCGAACGTGCGGACGGGTCCGGCGCCGAGGTTGGCCGACGCCTCGCGGAGCTGCGGGTCCAGCTTCTCGATCGCCGCGTACAGCGGCAGGACCATCAGCGGCAGGTAGGAGTACACCAGGCCGGTGACGATGGTGCCCTGGTTGTAGAGCAGCTCCAACGGCTTGTCGATCAGTCCCAGGTCCATCAGGGTGCTGTTGACCAGCCCGGGACCGCTCAGCAGGACGATCCAGGCGTAGATGCGCACCAGGAAGTTGGTCCAGAACGGCAGCACGACCGCGACCAGCGCGATCGTCTTCCACTTCCGCGGCAGCTGGGCGATCAGGTAGGCCGTCGGGTAGCCGACCAGCAGGGCGATCAGCGTGGCGATCGCGGCCAGCTTCAGCGAGCCGATCAGCACGTCGAGATAGAGGGGGTCGAGCAGCCGGGTGAAGTTCTCGCCCGTCGGCTCGTAGACCACGCCGCCGAAGCGGCCCCTGCGGAACACCGTGAAGCTGATGAGCAACGCCAGCGGGATCAGCAGCAGGACGATCAGGTATGTCAGTCCGGGCCCCAGGAAGACGAGCCTGCCCAGGGCACGCGATCGGCGCGCCCGTGATCGCACGGACGCGCCGGAAGCGGTGGAGCGTGTCACTGCTGGGCCGCGACCTCGGTCGCGAGCCTGGTGAACTTCAGCGAGTCCTCGCCCAGGTCGATGATCGACTCACCCTTGAGCAGGTCGGACGGGCTCATCTGCAGCGGCGCGTTGGCGGCCTTGAGCTCGGCGTTCATCGCGTCCATCGCGGCCTTGTTCGGGACCTTGTAGAGGATGTTCTCCGCGGCCCAGCCGTGCACCTTCGGGTCCAGGATGTAGTTGATGAAGGCGTGCGCCGCCTCCTTGTTCTTGGAGGACTTCAGCACGACCATGGTGTCCACCCACAGGTCGCTGCCCTCCTTGGGCACCACGAACTTGATGTTCTTCTCGGTGGTCGGGCACCAGCCGTCCCACGCCTCGACCATCACGGCCTCGCCGGTCTTGAGCCTCTCGCCGAAGGTGGTGTCGTCGTAGGCGAGCAGCTTCGGCTTGGCCTTCAGCAGCGCCTCCTTGACCTTGGCGATCTCCTCGTCGCTCCTGGTGTTGACCGAGTAGCCGAGCGCCTTGATGGCGGGCAGGGCCAGCCAGCGCTCGGTGGTCATCATGGTGACCTTCTTGACCGCTTCCTCCGGCGGGTTGAGGAGATCGTTCCAACTCGTCGGGGCGGTCTTCACCAGGTCGGTCCGGTAGCAGATACCGGTGGTGCCCCAGGTGTAGGGGACCGAGAAGACGTTGCCCTTGTCGTAGGAGAGCTCCTTGGCCTCGGGGTAGAGGTTCGCCAGGTTCGGGATGAGCTCGGGGTGCAGCGGCTCGAGCAGGCCGGCCTCGTTGAGGGCCTGGGCGTACTGACCGGAGACGAAGGCCACGTCGAGACCGGTGTCGGCGCCGCCGGTGAGCTTCGCCATGATCACTTCATTGGTGTCGTGCAGGGTGACCTTGAGCTCGGTCTTGAGCTTCTCCTTGACCTCGGTGGCCAGCTCCTTGGGCGTGTAGCCGTCCCAGACGGAGATGGTGAGGCTCTGCTTGGACAGGTCGGCGTTCGGGTTGAGCTGCGCCGCCGAGGCGCTGGCGGCGGGCGCGGCGGTGTCCGCGGCCTCCCCGCCACATGCCGAGACTGCGAGCGCGAGGCCGGCGGCCAGGGCGACAGCCGGAAGATTACGGGGGTACCGAGTGCGGGACACGGCCGCTACTCCTTCAGAATTCAGTGTAAGTGGGGTAGACCGGCCGTTGGGGACACGGCAGACCAAAGCAGGAGTGTTGCAGTCAACATTATCTTGAGCAAGACTTCCCACGACATCACCCCCGGAAAGTTGGGTCCGTTTGTTAAATCCAGCTTCAATCTGGAACCGGCTCGACACGGTTCCCCGAGCCGGCGACGGACGGAGCAGCGCGCTCCTCGATGCTCTGACCAGCGTGGATCCATCCCCCTTCAGCGTGCGCCGGTTCCATCCGCTTCCCTCCCCGGCCGCCACAGTTATCTCAACCGACACTCAATTGTCATGGATCGACGGAGCCGCCGGGACGGTTGAGCGCGGCTTCGACGTCGACCAGACCAACCACTCCGTGGTCGTCGGCGAACGGGTTGTCGTCAAGTGGCTCACCCCGCCCATACCACTCCCGGCGCCCGCGCCCGACATGTTCGCGCACCTGACCTCGGTCGGCTTCACCGCGACCGCCACGCCCTACGCGGCCCTCTCCCGGCGCGCGGACGACGGCTCCGAGACGCTGCTCGCCCTCGTCACCGCCTACCTTCCCGAGGCGAGGGACGGCTGGGAGTGGTGCGTGGACGAGGCCGTCTCCTTCGGCACCTCCTTCGCCGCCGACCTGGGCGCCCTCTCGGCCGACCTGCACGCGGCGATGGCGACCCCGTCGGCGACCTTCCCCGACCCGGTACGCACGGCGCAGGGCCCCTGGTCGCTGCGGGCCGGCGAGGCGCTGGAGGAGGCGCTGGCGCTGACCGACGGCGAGGACGGCGAGTGGCTCGCGGCCCACGCCGACGCGCTCCGCGCCGACCTGGCTCCGCTGGCCGCCGCGGGCGCCACCCCGCTGATCCGCATCCACGGCGACCTGCACGTCGGCCAGCTGCTCCGCTGGCGGGGCGGGTACGCGGTGATCGACTTCGACGGCAACCCGACCGTCGCGGACGCCGCCCCCTTCCAGCCCGCCGCCCGCGACCTCGCCCAGCTCACCACGAGCCTCGAACACGTCGGCCAGGTCGCGGTCAGGCGCCGCGACGCCGATCCGGCGATGATCGCCGAGTGGGCCGTCGCGGCCCGCGCCACCCTGGAGTCGGCCTACTCGGACCGTCTGGCCGAACTGGGCCACGCCGAGCTTTTGGACCGTTCCCTGCTGCGCCCGTTCGAGATCGAACAGGAGTGCCGCGAGCTGGTCTACGCCGCCCGGCACCTCCCCCGCTGGCGCTACGCCCCGATGGGCGTACTGCGGTCCCGTTACCGGTGACCGGTGAAACCGATGAAGGAGAGCACGTGATTCCCGAGCTGTACCTCGCCGATCTGGAGGCCAAGCCCGCCGCGCTGACCGGCCTGGCGAGCGCCCTGGAGGCCGACGACCCGTTTTGCGGAATCCCCTCCCGGATCCGGCGGGTGGTCTTCCTCGGCATGGGCAGCTCCCGGTACGCCGCCCGGGTGGCCGCGCTGCGCCTGCGGGCCGCCGGAGTGGACGCGGTGGCCGAGTACGCCTCCGCCGCCCTGAGTCACCCGCCGAGCCCGGACACCCTGGTGGTCGCCATCTCCGCCACCGGTGGCAGCAGGGAGACCCTCGACGCGGTCGCCCGCGTACGTGGTCGCTCCTTCGTCCTCGCACTGACCAACGCGCCGGGCTCGCCGGTCGCCGAGGGCGCCGACCTGGTGGTCCCGATGCTGGCCGGCGAGGAGCGCGGCGGTGTGGCCTGCCGGACCTTCCAGCACACCCTCGCCCTGCTCCTGGCGCTCGGAAACCGCCTCACCGCCTCCGGCGGGGACTCACCCGCGCTGCTCCGCCGTACGGCCGAGGCCACCGCCGACCTGCTGGAGCGCCGCGACGAGTGGCTGGAGCCGGCGGCGGCACTGCTCGACGGCCCGCACGGCGTCTACACGATCGCCCCCGCCGAGCACCTGTCCTCCGCCGAGCAGTCCGCCCTGATGTTCCGGGAGGGACCGCGCAGGGCGGCCGACGCGTGCGAGACCGGCGACTGGGCCCACGTGGACGTCTACCTCACCAAGACCCTGGACTACCGCGCCATCCTGTTCCCCGGCTCTCGCTACGACGAGCAGGCCATGGACTGGATCCGGCAGCGCGGCTCCACGGTCCTGGCCGTCGGCGGCGACCTTCCCGGCGCCAAGGCCGCCGTCCGCTACCGCCACGACGACGACCCCGACGTGGCACTCCTGACCGAGACCCTGGTGGCCGAGCTGGTCGCCGCCAGGTGGTGGCTCGCCCAGAGCTGACCCCGGCGGGCCTCAGATCTGGTCGAGGCCGCTGAGGACGCGTTCGAGGAGGTCGGGACCGGGACCCGCCGCGTCGACCTTGGGGCGGTGGATCCGCACCAGGCCCTCGGACTCCATGTCGGAGACCAGGACGCGGGTCACCCCGAGAGGGACGCCGAGCAGGGCGGAGATCTCCGCGACCGAGCGGATCCGGCGGCACAGATCGCTGATGAGGCGGTACTCCCGGATGTAGGACAGGCCGAGCTGGGCCGGGGTCGAGGTCGAGACCATCGCCTCCATGGCGAGCTTGGCGCTCGGCACGATCCGCCCTCCGGTCACGGCGTACATCCGGACCAGCGAGCTCTCCTCCTCGACCGGTTCGCCGTACTCCGGCTCGTACCCGAAGCGCCCGTCCCGCCCACCGTCGGAGTCGTCGGCCCGCACGGCTATCGGTCCCGGTTCGGGAGCTCGTTGCGCGCCCTGAGCACGCCCTGCTGGAAGCTCGACATCCGGTCACGGAGCCGCTCGGCCGAGACCGGGGCCGCGCCCGGTCCCGATCCCGGTCCCGGGTTCGGCCGAGACCGGGCGAGCGGCGCCACCGAGCCGGGCACCAGGTTCGCCCTGGGGGTGCGTTTGGGCAGGCCGGCGTCGGTCGTACCGCCGTGTGCGGGCGCGCTCGCCGCCTGGGCGGCCTGCCAGCCCCCGTCACCGGGAGAGGACCACGGCTCGGGCTCGTCGCGAGGGCTTTCCGGGACGGGGTCGCCCGTGGCCGCGCCGGGATCCCTGGAGGCGGCGATCCTGAACCAGGCGGACTCGACCGAGGCGAAGATCGGCAGGAAGTCGTCCTGCTTCGCCGGCGGCCCTGTCTCGTCCGCCCGGGCCGGACGGAGGAGGGGGCCGAGCGGGTCGGGGCGCGGCTCCGGGAACTCCCCCCGCGGGCGGGACCGTTCCGGGGGCGGGCTCCAAACGCTCGGCGCGCCCGCGTCCGCCCGCCCGTCCCACGCGGGTGCGGGCCACGTCTGCGCGGTGGGCGCCGCGAGCAGGGGAACCCTCGGGGGCGGGCCCTCGGCACCGGGCGGCCCCGCGCCGGGGGCCTGCGGGAACGACGGACCGGCGAGGGGCGCGACGCCCTTGGGGAAGGCCGCGGGGAGCCGCGGGTAACCGACCTGCTGGGGCGCTGGGGGCGGCGTGACGAGGAGTGTCTCCGGGAGGAGGATCATCGCGGTCAGGCCGGACCCCTGGGGGCGGAGCTGGACGCGGATGCCGTGCTTGAGCGCGAGGCGGCCGACCACGAACAGACCCATGTGGCGGGCGACCGAGGCGTCGGCGGCCTGCGGGTTGGCCAGCCGCCAGTTGGCCTGGGAGAGCTCGTCGAGCGTCATGCCGATGCCCTGGTCGGTCACCGAGACCATCACGCCTCCCCCCTCGATCCGGCTGCCGGACACCGTGACCCTGGTGCTCGTCTGCGAGAACGAGACGGCGTTCTCCACCAACTCGGCCAGCAGGTGGACCACGTCGCTCACCGCGGGGCCCGCGACGGCGACCTCCACCCGGACCCGGTTCGTCACCCGCTCGTAGTTCTCCACCTCCGACAGCGACGCCCTGACCACGTCCATCAGCTCGACAGGCTGCCTCCAGCGCCGCGCCACCTCCTGCCCGGCGAGGACGAGCAGGTTCTCGCTGTTGCGGCGCATGCGGGTGGCGAGGTGGTCGAGCTTGAACAGATCCGCCAGCCGCTGGTCGTCGCGCTCGCCGCGCTCCAGCCGCTCGACCAGGCTGAGCTGGCGTTCCACCAGGCTCTGGCTCCGCCGGGAGAGGTTGACGAACATCGCGTTCACCGTGTTGCGCAGCTTGGCCTCGTCGCCGGCCAGCCGCACCGCCTCCCTGAGCACCTCGTCGAACGCCCTGGCGACCTCGCCGATCTCGTCCCGGGAGAGCACCCCGATCGGCGGCACGTCCGCGACGACCTCCCCCTCACGCGACTCGCGGACCCGCTGGACGTAGGCGGGCAGCCGCTCCCCGGCGACCTCCAGCGCCTCCCCGCGCAGCCGCCGCAGCGGGCTGACCAGCGAGCGCGCCACCCAGATGGTGATCACCAGCACGAGCGCCAGCAGGGTGACGACGGCCATGGCGACCATCAGGGCGTGGCTCTGCTCGGCGTCACCGAGCTGCTGGCTGCGTACCACGATGTCCCGGGCGTGCCGTTCCTCGACTCCGCGCATGTGGTCGACGACGACGGTGGCCGCGTCGTACCACTCCTTGGCGTCGTCCTTCTCCGCCAGGTCCAGCCCCTTCAGCGAGGTGCCGGAGGCCGCGCGGAGCAGGACCAGCTCGCGGAGGAACTCCGCGCGGTCGGCGGTGCGGCCGTTGACCGCCTCGTCGAAGAGGCGGCGGTCCCGGCTTCCGGCCTCGGCGGCGAAGGTCCTCCTCTCGTTGCGCTCGGTGGAGAGCGCGCCGAGGAACCACTCCATCTGCTCCTGCTCGAACCGCCCCGCCACCAGCACCACGGTCAGCAGCGCCCGCTGGAACGAGACCGCCTCCTTGGCGCGGGCGAGCGCGTCCAGGGTCAGGGCCTGGCCGAACAGGACGTCGTCGGCCGTGCCCTTGCCGAGCTCGTCGTGGAGGGAGATCAGATCGGCGATGACCAGGCTGTAGGCGGCGATGACCGCGTCGGGCAGCAGCGTCGACCCCAGGGCCTGGGTACGCAGCGGGGGGAGGTCGTCCAGGCGGGTGATCGCGGTCTCGACCTCGTCCCGGGTACGGCCGCTCACCTCCCCGCCGAGCAGGGCGCCGCTCTCGCGAACGCGTGTCACGGCACCGTCGACCAGGTCCATCCGGGCCCGCACGTTCTCCACCCCGCTCGCGGGGCGGCCGAGGGCGATGAACCAGGCGGTGTGGTCACGTTCCTCGGCCAGTTCGTGGGTGAGCGCGCCGACGTGGCCGGAGAGCCGGGCGAGGTCGTTGATCCGCCGGTAGTCGTCCGAGGCGCTTATCGAGGCGAGCACCTGGACCCCGCCGAGCAGCACCGCGGCGATCGTGGGCACCAGGATGAGCGCGACAAGGCGCCGACGCACCCGCCAGTTCCGCGGGCGTAGGCCGCTGCCCGCGTCTTGGATCCTCTGTGTGCTCACCGAACGCTGCCTCTCGGTGGATGAACCCCTGGTCGAATTTCCCGCGGTTCCCGGCAATTCGAGCACATCTCAACCTATGGGGCCAAGCGAACACAGCTCAATAAATGCGTATTCCTGGTGAAGCGGTGACCAGAACCTGGAGCTCCAGCTGCGACTGGAACACCTGTTTCAGTGGTCCGAATACCCCTGTCGCACATTTACCGGTCCGCACAATCGTTTGCATCGTTCCATTCGGCGGCTCAGGAGGGCCGGACGGAATCACGCCGCCCCTGGAAGATCACAACATTGTGGGTCATCACAGTCACCCCATATCGTGACCTCCTACGTCCGCAGTCCACCACGTCCTCGGTTCACCGGATCCGAGCGACGGGCCCTGGAGGAGAACGTGGCCACACCCGGCGACGCCGCGAGCCAGGTTCGCAGGCCGCGCCCACCCGCCCGCCTTCCGGCAGTCGGCCGCCTCTCGACGCTCGCCCGCGCCGCGGTGCTCGGTGCGGTCACCGCGCTGGTCCTGCCGCTCACCTCGTGCGCGGGCGAGCAGCCGTCCGCGCCGGCCGCCGACAACAGGCCGGTGCGGATCGCCGTCAACGGCTGGGCGGGCTACGAGGCCGGCGCCGCGGTCCTCGGGCGGCTGCTGACCACGGAGCTCGGCTACCCGGTGCAGACGGTCGAGCTCAACGAGGCCCAGTCCTGGGAGGGCCTCGAAAAGGGCACGGTGGACGTGATCGTGGAGAACTGGGGACGGGAGGCGGAGAAGCAGATCTACATCGAGGAGAAAAAGGTCGCGGTCTCCGCGGGAAGAAACGGCAGCAGGGGTGTCATCGGCTGGTACGTCCCGCAGTGGATGGTGGACGAGTATCCGGACATCACCGACTGGCGACAGCTCAACAAGTACGCCCATCTCTTCAAAACTGACAAGTCTGGCAATTTAGGCCAACTGCTCGACGGGGACGCCTCATATGTCACGCACGACGAGGCCCTGGTGCGCAATCTCGACCTCGACTACAAGGTCGTCTACGCGGGCAGCGAGAAAGCACTGATCGAGGCCGCCAGACGGGCGACCCGCGACCGCACCCCGCTGCTGATGTACTTCTACGAACCGCAGTGGCTCTTCACCCAGGTCAAGCTGGCGAAGGTCAACCTTCCGCCGTACGCGATCGGCTGCGACGCCGACCCCGCCAAGGTGAGGTGCGACTACCCGCCCTACCTGCTCGACAAGATCGTGAGCAGGCGGTTCGCCGACACCGGCGGTGGGGCCTACGAGTTGGTGAGGAACTTCACCTGGACCAACGACCAGCAGAACGCGGTGGCGAACGACATGACGGAGAACGGCCTGGACGCCGGCCGGGCGGCCCAGAAGTGGATCGACGCTAACAAGATCATCTGGAAGGAGTGGCTCCCCGACTGACGCCTCCACCCGGGCGGAGGTCACGGGCCCACCCGGATGCGACGAGGGCTACACGGAGGTGCCGTAGGCCGCGCGGACCCGCAGAACGTGCTCGACCAGAGTGATCAGCGTGCCCTTGACGGAGTCCCGGGAACGGGCGTCGGTCCGCACGACCGGGATGTGCGGGGCCAGTGTCAGGGCCTCGCGCACCTCGTCCTCGTTGTGCGGGAACTCTCCGTTCCAGCCGTTGATGCCGACCAGGAAGGGGAGCTTGGCCTCCTCGAAGTAGTCGATCGCCGGAAAGCCGTCGGCCAGCCGCCGGGTGTCGATCAGGACCACCGCGCCGATCGCGCCGCGGACCAGGTCGTCCCACATGAACCAGAACCGGTGCTGGCCCGGTGTGCCGAACAGGTACAGGATCAGGTCACGGTCCAGCGAAAGACGGCCGAAGTCCATCGCGACCGTGGTGGTGGTCTTGTTCGGAGTCAACCCCAGGTCGTCGATCCCGGCGCTGGCGTCGGTCATCACCGCCTCCGTGGTCAGCGGCAGGATTTCCGACACCGCCCCCACGAACGTGGTCTTGCCGACACCGAACCCGCCCGCGACAACGATTTTCGTTGACGTCAGGCCACCCTGGCTAGAGCCTGCGAAGTCCACTGAGAACCCTTTCGAGCATGTTGAGATCCGGTTGTCCCTCGTTAAGACGCGGCTGATGAATGCGGACGAAGCCCTCGTCGACCATATCCGCCACCAGAACGCGGGCCACGCCGAGCGGGACCTTCAGCAGAGCCGAGATCTCAGCCACAGAGCGGTACGAGCGACAGAGCCTGATGATCGCATCCTGCTCGGGGGTGAGCAGAGCCAGGTCCTCCTCCATGATGAAGGAAGAGGAGACCAACGTCTCCATGGCCAGCTGGAAACGGGGCTCCGACCTGCCACCGGTGACGGTGTACGGGCGGAACAGCGGCTCGTCGTCCTCGCTCCCGTCAATCCCCCGCACTGGCCCCTCCCCTGGAAGAACCCGACACGGCCCCGGTCACCACCGGCCCCGGAGGGACTGTAGCTCGGCGCGGAGCGCGGGGGTGAGCACCTGACCGGCCCGCTCGACGAGCATCGTCATCTGGTAGGCCACCAGGCCCATGTCGCAGTCGGAAGAGGCCAGCACGGCGAGCGCGGAACCGTCGCTGATCGCCATGACCAGCAACAGCCCGCGCTCCATCTCGACCACGGTCTGGGTGACCGGGCCTCCGTCGAACACCCGGGAGGCCCCCACGGTCAGGCTGAGCAGGCCCGCGGCGACCGCGGCGAGCTGGTCGGCCCTGTCGACCGGAAATCCCTCCGAACCGGCGATCCTCAGTCCGTCGGCGGAGACGCACACCGCATGCGCGACACCGGGCGTGCCGCGGACGAACTCGGTGATCAGCCAGTCGAACCTGCGCGCCTCATGACTCAGGGTCGTCACGAGCCATCCTCCTTGTCGGTAAGGCTCCTGGTAGTGGCTTCGGCTACTTCGGCGCGACCTCGTCGCACCCCCTGCTGGAAACTCGTCAGACGGTTGCGCACCCTGTCCGGGGACACGGACGGCGTCGGACCGGACGGCATCGGGCTGGACGGCGTGGGAGCGGCCGTGCCCGGTACGAGATTCGCCCGGGGAGTGCGCTTGGGCAGACCCGCGGCGGTGATCCCGCCGAGACTGGGGTCGCTCACCGCCTGGGCGGCCCGCCAGCCGGCGTCGGACGGGGTGTTCCAGCCGTCCGGGTCGCCCGCCGTCGCGGATCGCTCCGCCTCCGCTTCCACCGAGGGTGAGACCGCCTCGTGAGCCGCCTGGTGGACCGGTGCCCCCACCGGTGGGGTGGACCGCTCGCCGGACGTGCTCTCCGGTGCGAAGGACGCGGGCCCCCCTCCTCCCGCCGGACCGTCCACCCGGCGGAACCAGAGCGACTCGACCGAGGCGAAGATGGGCAGGTACTCCTCCTGCTCTGCTTCGAGCGGGGAGACGCCCACCGTGGGCATCGCCCCCGCCGCCGGGTTCTCGTACCCGTACTCGTACGAGGACTCACCCCATGAGGAGAGTCCCTGGGCGGGGACACTCCCGCTGCCTTTCAGCCCGCCGACCTGGCGCTTGGGCAGCGGCGCGCCACCTGCCGGAGCACCGGACGAATCCGCCTGACCGGTGGAGGCCCGCTGTTCCGCGGCGAGGTGGTCACCGGGCGACGAGGCGGAGCCGAACGAGGACGCGTCCGGGATGGACACCTGCCCGAACGAGTCATGACCGAAGGAACTCTGCCCGAACGACCCCTGCCCGAACGAGGAATGCTCGAACGAGGACTGGCCCTGCCCGTACGAGGGTTGCCGGACGGGCGGGCGACCGGTTGGCGTCTGGGCGGAGAGGTCCCCCGAGGCGGCCTGCTCCGCTCCCCAGGAGGGAGTCCGCGCCGGCTGGTCCTCCTGAGTGACGAGCTCCGGCGGGAGCAGCACCATGGCGACGAGGCCGCCGCCCTCCTGCGGGCGCAGCTGCACTCGGATGCCGTGCCGCAGGGCCAGGCGGCCGACCACGAACAGGCCCATGCGCCGCGACACCGAGACATCGACGACGGGCGGCTCCGCCAGCCTGCGGTTCGCCTCGACCAGCTCCTCGTGGGTCATGCCGATACCCGGGTCACTGACCGCGAGCAGCGCGCCGCCGCCCTCGATCGCGCTGCTGGAGACCACGACCCGGCTGGCCCGGGGGGAGAACTGGATGGCGTTCTCCACCAGCTCGGCGACCAGGTGCACGACGTCGTTGGCGGCACTGCCCGCGACCGAGATCGTACGGTGCACCCTGACCTGGACCCGCTCGTAGTCCTCGACCTCCGACAGGGAGGCGCGCACGACGTCGACGAGCTTGGCCGGCCTGCTGCGCCTGCGGGGCGGCTCGTGACCGGCGAGGACCAGGAGGTTCTCGGAGTTGCGCCGCATCCGGGTGGCCAGGTGGTCGAGCCTGAACAGGTCGGCCAGGCGGCCGCCGTCCTCCTCGCCCTTCTCCAGCCCGTCGATCAGCGAGATCTGCCGCTCCACCAGGGTCTGCGTGCGACGCGACAGGTTGACGAACATCGCGCTGACGTTGGAGCGGAGCTCGGACTCCTCGGCGGCCAGGCGCACGGCCTGCCGGTGGACCTCGTCGAAGGCCTTGGCCACCTCGCCGATCTCGTCGGTGCTCTCGATCGGGATGGGGGCGATCTCGGGCGTCCTGGTGTCGCCGGAGACCCTCAGCCGCTGCACCACCTCGGGAAGCCTGAAGCCCGCGACCTCCAGCGCCTCGGCGCGCAGGCGGCGCAGCGGCGTCACCATCGAGCGGGCGATCACCACCGTGAGGCCGAGTACCAGCAGGAGCAGCAGCAGGATCAGGACGGACGTGACGATCGCATTGCGCTGTTCGTCGTCCTCCAGCATCCGGGCCCTGGCGACCACGTCACCGGCGACCTTGGTCTCGACCTTCCGCATCAGGTCGAGGACCGCGGTGTTGTCCGAGAACCACTGCTTGACGTCGTTGGAACCCGACAGCAGCCGTCCGGTGTACCGGGGGTCACTGGCGAGCACGATCGCCCTGGCCTTGGTCAGTTCGGCCCGGTGCACCCTCTCGTCGATCATGGCGCCGGCGAGGAGCCGGCTGTTGGCCGGGCTCGCCTCGACGCTGAAGTCCGCCTCGAACTCGCTCATACGGGAACGGGAGGCGATGAACTTCTCGATCTCCTGCGGGTTGATCAGCGAGGGAGCGTAGTAACCGGCCAGCAGGCGGGCGCGCTGCCTGGAGACCTCCTCCTTGGCGTACGCCAGGGCGCTGAGCGCGCGGGTGTTGCCGGCGATCTCCGAATCGTCGCCGGCCAGCGTGAGCTCCTCGTGGAGCTTGAGCAGTGGGGCGATCATGTGACTGTAACGTTCCACCCGGGTCGTACCCGGCAGGCGGCGCAGCTCGGGAAGGCCTTCCAGCTGGTAGGCGACGCTCTTGGCCGCCTCGACGGCTCGGGGGCCGTAGGAGTCGTCGATCGCCCGGACCTCCAGCTGCACCTTCCTGACCAGTGCGTCGACCACCTTCCGCTGGGCTTCCTCGCTCTTCTTCAACCCCTTGTCCGAAGGCTGGAACGACCCCCAGGCGCCCCTGTCACGTTCCAATCCAAGCGCCTGCGCCAGATCCCGGAGGCCGCCGGAGTACTCCGCCGCGGCGGCGGTCCGCTGGTGCCCGGCGACGCTGTCGACGGAGGCCACCACGCGCGTGCCCGCGAGCACGACACCCACCGTGGTCGGCACCAGGATCAGAGCCGTCAGGCGCGAACGGACACGCCAGTTCTTCAGGCCGAACCGAGCGGCAAGCCGCTTGCCACGGTCGGGTGCCGGAGCACTCCCGCTGTCGGATGTCGCCCTCGCCACAGCTCTCGCTACCCCTCAATCACGACACAGATGAACAACATCAGACCACAAGGTCACGTGAAAGAATCGACAAAAACGACATATCGCCTTTAATTGTTACTAAGGCGACAAGGGCGATCATCCGCGGCTACCGCAGGGCAGCCAGCACCTGGTCTCGTATCTGAGCTCGCTGGACCTCGTCGGTCAGCGGACGGCCGGCTCTGTCGACCACGTAGAAGACGTCCACCGCCTCTGCGCCGAGAGTCTCCACACGGGCAGCCCGTACGTCAAGGCCACATTCCCCAAATGCTCTACCGATCCGCCACAAAAGGCCCGGACGGTCATGGGCGCGCACCTCGATGACCGTCGCGGTGTTCGACGCGTCGTCCACCAGGTTCACCCTGGGCGGCGCCACCGGCACCCGTGCCGGACGCATCGACCTGCTCCTCCTGGCGAGGCGCTGCTCGATGTCCAGGCGGCCGGCCAGGACCAGCCGCAGATCGGCCTCCAGCGTCGCGGGATCGGGCGGCGAGCCGTACTCGGGAACGACCGAGAACTCGATCACGGCGGTCGTCCCCGCCGAGGCGGCCGACGCGGCGCGGACCACCATCCGGTGCGCGGCCAGCACCCCGGCCGCACGCCAGAGCAGCCCGGCGCGGTCCGGCGCGACCACGGTGACCGCTCCCCCGTTGATCCGCACGGCTCCTCCGCCGTGTCGGGCCAGGGACGCCTGCTCCACCGAAAGCGAGGGCGCGGGCCGCAGCGGGGTGCCGGAGAGCGCCGAACGGACCCGGCGCACCAGATCGGTGACCAGTGAGGCCTTCCACGAGTTCCAGGCGGCGGGCCCGGTGGCGTGGCCGTCGGCCACGGCGAGGGCCGCCAGCAGTTCGAGGACCTCGCGCGTACCGACGGCCTCGGCCACCCGGGAAATGGTCACCGGGTCGTCCAGGTCACGGCGGGTGGCCGTCTCGGGCAGCAGGAGGTGGTGGCGGACCACGGTCTCCAGGGTGTCGACGTCCGCCGGAGGCAGGCCCATCCGGGCCCCGATGTCGCGGGCGACGACGGCGCCGGTGGTGGAGTGGTCGCCGGGGTAGCCCTTACCGATGTCGTGCAGAAGCGCCGATATCAGCAGCAGGTCGGGCCGGGAGACCTCCCGGGTGAACGAGGCGGCCCCGGCGGCGGCCTCGATCAGGTGCCGGTCGACCGTGTAGCGGTGCACCGGGTTGCGCTGCGGGCGGTGCCGCACCCGCTCCCAGTCGGGCAGCAGGCGGACCAGCATCCCCGCCTGGTCCAGTTCCTCCCAGACCGGCACGGCCGCACGCCCGGCGCCCAGCAGGGCCACCAGGGCATCACGTGCCTCGTCCGGCCAGGGCACGGGGAGCGGCGGCGACTGGGCCGCCAGCGTGCTGACCGTGGCGGGCGCCAGCGGCAACCCCGCCTCGGCCGCCGCGGCGGCGGCGCGCAGCACGAGGATCGGGTCCTTGCGGGGGTTGACCCCGCGGGCCAACACGACCTCCCCACCGTGCTCGACGACGCCGTCGGCGAGCGGGCGGCGGCCACGGGGGGTGGGGCCGGTCAGCAGCCGGTCGACGGTGCGCCAGGTGGCGTCGAAGGCGTGCCCGATGGTCCTGGCGGCCTCGGCGAGCCTGCGCATCAGCGCCTCGGCGTCGAGCAGGCCGAGGATCCCGGCGACCGCGTCCTGTTCCTGGAGCACCAGCCGGTCGGCGCCTCGGGCGGTCACCAGGTGCAGCCCGTGCCGGATGTCGAGCAGCAGCTCGTAGGCCTCGCGGACTCGCGGACCGGGAGCCGAGGCGACCCAGGCCGCCGCCACGGCCTGCATCGCCTGCACGTCACGGATGCCGCCGCGGGAGTCCTTGAGGTCGGGTTCGAGCAGGAACGCCAGCTCCCCGCTCGCCTCCGCCCGCTTGTCCGCGGCGTCGCGCAGCTCGCCCAGCCGGCGCCGGGAGTCGGCCCGCCACTCGGCGAGCACGACCTCGCGCGCCGACCGCGTCAGCTCCTGGTCTCCCGCCACGTGCCGGGCCTGGATCAACCCGAGGACCGCCTTGAGGTCCTCCCTGGCCACCCTCGCCGCCTCGTCCACGGTCCGCACCGAGTGGTCGAGGCCGATTCCGGAGTCCCAGATCGGATACCAGATGCGGTCGGCGATACGCGCCACATCATCTCGCCCGTCGTGGAGCAGGACCAGGTCGAGGTCACTGCCCGGCGCGAGCTCCGAGCGGCCCAGGCTCCCGACCGCGACGAGCGCGACTCCGCTGAGGGCGCCGCGCTCGTCGTTTCTCGTCGTTCCCCCGTTGTGCCCGTACGGCGTGCCGCAGGCGGTCCTGACCAGGTCCGTCAGCCAGCGGTCGATGTCCGCGGCCCGTTCCTTACGAGCCGCGGCGTACGAGCGAGTGTCGCCTCTCACCGGTTAGAGCGCCTCAGGTCCGCGTTCCCCGGTGCGGACGCGGATCACCGTGTCCACCGGAACGGACCAGACCTTGCCGTCGCCGATCTTGCCGGTCTGCGCGGCCTTGACGATGACGTCGATGACGTCCTCGGCGTCGTCCTCCTCGGTGAGCACTTCGAGGCGGACCTTGGGCACCAGGTCGACCTGGTACTCGGCGCCCCGGTAGACCTCGGTGTGGCCGCGCTGGCGGCCGTAGCCGCTGGCCTCGCTGACCGTCATGCCCTTGACCCCGAACTGCTCCAGGGCCGCCTTCACGTCGTCGAGTTTGAACGGTTTGATGATCGCGGTGATGAGTCTCATGCGTCCACCTTCTTAGACGCCGGGGTGGAAACCGGACCGTTGACGGCCGCGACACCCGAGGAGTGGATGGTGCCGAGGTCGTAACCGGTCTCGGCGTGGGTGGTGATGTCGACGCCGGCGATCTCCTGCTCCTGGGTGATGCGGAAGCCCATCGTCTTGTCGATGATCTTCGCGATGATCCAGGAGATGACGAAGGAGTAGGCGCCGACCGCGACGGGACCGAGCACCTGCACGCCGAGCTGGGAGATCGGACCGCCGTAGAAGAGGCCCTTCTCCTGACCGTCGGCGAACGGGTAGGCGGCGACGAAGCCCAGCGCCACCGCGCCCACGACACCGCCGACCATGTGAACGCCGACCACGTCGAGGGAGTCGTCGTAGCCGAGCTTGTACTTCAGGCCGACCGCGTAGGCACAGGCGACACCGGCCAGCGCGCCGATCACGAACGCCGCCCAGGGGTCGACGAAACCACAGGCCGGAGTGATGGCGACCAGACCGGAGACCGCACCGGAGGCGACACCGAGGGTGGTGGAGTGGCCGTCGCGGAGCTTCTCGACCAGGATCCAGGCTCCGGCCGCGACCGCGGTGGCGATCTGGGTGTTCATGAACGCCAGGCCGGTCGTGCCGTCGACGGCGAGCTCGGAGCCCGCGTTGAAGCCGAACCAGCCGAACCAGAGCAGGCCCGCGCCGAGGAGGACGAGCGTGAGGTTGTGCGGCCGCATCGGGTCCTTGCGCCAGCCGACACGCTTGCCGATCACGAGCGCGACCGCCAGGGCCGCGGCGCCGGCGTTGATGTGGACGACGGTGCCTCCGGCGAAGTCCTCGATGCCGAGGGTGCTCAGCCAGCCACCGCCCCACACCCAGTGGGCCACGGGGAAGTAGACGACCGTCGCCCAGACGAGGGCGAAGACCACCCAGGCGCCGAACTTGACCCGGTCGGCGAGCGCGCCGCTGATCAGCGCGACCGTAATGATGGCGAAAGTCATCTGGAACGTCGAGAAGACCAGACTCGGCATACCGGTGCCGTCATCCTTGGTCGCCGTCTCGACCAGGCCGCTCAACCCGATGTTGTCGAGCCCGCCAATGATCTTGTTGAGGAATCCGGAGCCGTCTCCGACGGCGTCGAAGGCCAGCGAGTGACCGTAGAGAACCCAGGCGATCGTCACGACGATGATGCTGACCCACGACATCATCATCATGTTGAGAACGCTCTTCGCCCTGGTCATGCCCCCGTAGAAGAAAGCGAGACCTGGCGTCATGAGCAGGACGAGTGCGGTGCTCGCGAGCATCCAGGCTGTGGAGCCGCTATCGATCTCCATGCGAAGCGACCCTCCTTCCAATTGGCGTTTTGCCGGTTTCACATGCAGTGGACGCTTCCAGGGCTCCGTCGACCGGCCGCGCACTGACGTTGCGCCACAGCGTGTTCTTCCGCCGTTTCAAGGCGCGACCCTGTGTGTTTCACATCTGTGAATCTCGGCCACACGATGTTTCCGCCGGGTTTCGGACCGGGCATGTCTCGACTTACCAATGACCCAAAAGATGCCCAGGTGGGCAACCGCCCGGGCCTTCGGAGGGCCGCCGCTGACCACGCGCATGACCGCCGCCACGCCCGCCACGTCCCCTCATCGGGGCGAATACACGAACGAGCCGATCGCTCCCACCGCGATCCCCAGCCCCGTCCACACTGTGCGGCCTTATGCCGCCGTCCACGCCGTGCGGCCCCCGCCGCAGCGGGCACAACGCCAGAGCGCACCCAAAAAAACGATCCGGCACGCCCCCCGCGGGGGCGTGCCGGATCGCAGACGGCTCAGGCCGCGGTGGCCATCTTCCGCAGCCGGGCCAGGGCGTCGCGCTCGATGCGTCGGGCGCGGTCCCTGCCGATGCCGTAGCGCTCGCCGACCTCGGTCAGCGTGTGCTCACGGCCGTCCATCAGGCCGTAACGCCAGCGGAGCATCTCGCGGGTCTGTCCCTCCAGCCCCGTCAGCCACTCCTCCAGCCGCTCGCGCTCAAGGACGTCCATCGCCTGCTGCTCGGGATCGGCCCACGTGTCGTCGGCGATCATGTCGCCGAGTTCGGTCTCGTCCTCGTCGCCCACGCCCAACTGCAGGGAGACGGGGTCGGAGGCCCAGCGGCGGAGCTCGCGGACCCGCTCGATGGGCAGTTCGAGCACCGCCGCCAGGTCGGCGTCGGTCGGCTCGGCGTCGAACTCGGCCAGCATGTCCCGGCGAACCCGCATCAGCCTGGTCATCTGCTCACCCGCGTGGGTGGGCAGGCGGACCGGCCGGGCCTGCTCGTGAATGGCACGCCCCACGGACTGCCGGATCCACCAGGTGGCATAGGTCGAGAACTTGTAACCGCGCCGGTAGTCGAACTTCTCGACCGCGCGGACCAACCCCAGGTTTCCCTCCTGAACCAGATCGATCAGCGGCATTCCCCGCCCTGAATATTTGCGCGCGACGGCCACCACAAGACGTAGATTGGCCTGGATGAATTCATCTTTGGCCCTCCGCCCGGAAACGGCCAAACGCTCAAGCTCCTCATCGGCGGCGTCCGCGATCCGCGGCTCCGTCAACCCGCCGTCCAGCAACTGCTCAGCGAAGAGACCCGCCTCGATCCGCTTGGCGAGTTCCACCTCTTCCTCCGCGGTGAGCAGGGGCACCCTGCCGATCTCTGCCAGGTAGGTTCCGAGCAGATCCCTGTCAGAGACGTGCTGATCCTGCGTCCGATTCCCCGTCGGCCTTGCCATCCGATGGCACCTCGCTCCGGCTGCTTATGACGTGTCCGCTCGCTCGCTCAACGCCCCATGCGCGCGGACACGTCGCTTGACTTTTCAACGGCTGGATCAGGGCAAAGATTCCCTCAAGAAGTACGCCTGGAGAATGGTTTCGAACTCCTCCTCAGGGAGGATGCCTCCCGGCGCCACGACAAGGCCCGCGGCTGCCCCCGGCGAAGAGGGCTAAACCAGACGGCGCCCCTCCTTCCACACCTGTGTCACCAGCGGCACCCCCGGCCGGTAGGCGAGATGGACGTACGTCGGGGCGTCCAGGATCACCAGATCCCCCCTGGTCCCCACCCGCAGCGTGCCGACGTCCCCGCGGCGCAACGCCCTGGCCCCGCCGTACGTGGCCGCCCTGATCGCCTCCAGCGGCGTCATCCGCATCTCGCGGACCGCCAGCGCCACGCAGAAGGGCATCGAGGAGGTGAAGGAGGAGCCCGGGTTGCAGTCGGTGGCCAGCGCGACCGTCACCCCGGCGTCCAGCAGGCGGCGGGCGTCCGGGTAGGGCGAGCGGGTGGAGAACTCCGCACCGGGCAGCAGGGTGGCCACCACTCCCGCCGACGACAGCGCCGAGACGTCGTCGTCGCTCAGATGGGTGCAGTGGTCGGCGGAGGCCGCGCCCACCTCGGCGGCGATCCGCGCCCCCGGGCCCGCGCCCAGCTGGTTGGCGTGGATCCTCGGCAGCAGCCCCGCCTTCATCCCGGCGAGGAGGATCTCCCTGCTCTGGTCGGCGTCGAAGGCGCCGCGCTCGCAGAACACGTCGACCCACCGGGCGTGCGGCGCGCAGGCCTCCAGCATCTCCCCGGTGACCGTGCGGACGTACTCGTCGGCCGAGGAGGCGTCGGGGGGCACCACGTGCGCGCCCAGGTAGGTGGTCTCCTCGGTGAACCCCCGCGCGATCTCCAGAGACCTGCGCTCGTCCTCGACGGTGAGGCCGTAACCACTCTTGATCTCCACCGTGGTCGTCCCCTGGGCGAGCATCTCCGAGACCAGGGCGGCGGTGAGCGTCACGAGTTCGACGTCGGAGGCGGCGCGGGTGGCCGACACCGTGGTGCGGATGCCACCGGCCGTGTAGGGCAGGCCCGCCATCCGGGCGGCGAACTCGGCCGTGCGGTCGCCCGCGAAGACGAGATGGGCGTGGCTGTCGACGAACCCGGGGATCACGCAGCGTCCGTCGACGTCCACCCGCTCGTCGGCGCAGGGAGCCGCACCGGCGGGCCCCGCCCACACCACCTCGCCGTCCTGCACCACCAGCGCCGCGTCCTCGATCTCCTCCCGCGCCGGATCACCCGTGTAGAGCAGTCCGATGCGATCGAAAAGGGTGCTCCTCACCTGCCGGCCCTCGCTCGTCATACCGACCTCCCCGCTCGTGCCTCGATGATCGCCTCGGTGAGCATGCCGCCCACGTCACCGAGTACGTGCCTGCCCTCGGTGATCACGCGGCGGCCCCCCGACACCACGGAGTGCACGTCGGCGGCCGTGGCGGCGAACACGACGGTCTCGGCCAGGTGCGCCGGGGAGGCGCCCGCCGTACGGACCGAGTCCAGGCGCACCGACACCAGGTCGGCCCACGCGCCGGGGACGAGCATGCCCGCGCAGGCGAAGCCGAGCGAGTCGTGTCCCGCCGCCGTGGCGGCGTGCAGGAGCTCGGCGGCCGACCAGTGACCGCGCCGCTCGGTGGCCAGCCGCTCGTCCAGTTCGACCGCGCGGGCCTCCTCGAACAGGTCGACGACCGCGTGACTGTCCGAGCCGAGCGTGACGGGCGCCCCCGCGTCGAACAGCGCCCTGGCCGGTCCGATGCCGTCGGCGAGGTCGCGCTCGGTCGTGGGGCACATGCACACGCGCGTACCGGAGCCGCCGAGCAGCGCGATGTCCACGTCCGACAGGTGCGTGGCGTGCACGGCGGTCGAGCGGGGGCCGAGCGCGCCGTGCGCCTCCAGCAGCTGGACCGGGCTCGCGCAGTACGCCTCCACGCAGGCGGCGTTCTCCGCCCGCTGCTCGGAGACATGGGCGTGCAGCGGGACCGCGTGGTGGCGGGAGAACTCGGCGACCACCGGGATCTGCTCGGGCCTGACCGCACGGACCGAGTGCACGGCCACACCGATCTCCACGTCCGGATCGTCCCGGTAGTGGGTCGTGAGCGCCTCCGCCCGTGCCGCCCACCCGTCGGCGTCGCCGTCACCGAACCGCAGCTGGACACCACTCAGCGGGGTGCCGACGCCGCCGGTCAGGTAACAGGCGTCCAGCAGCGCGATGCGCAGCCCCGCCTCGCGCGCCGCCTGGACGAGCGCGTGGCCCATGGCGTTCGGGTCGTCGTAGCGCCTGCCGCCCGGACTGTGGTGCAGGTAGTGAAACTCCCCGACGCAGGTGATGCCGGCCAGCGCCATCTCGGCGAACGCGGCCCTGGCGAGTCTGAGATAGGAGTCGGGGTCGAGGGTCCCCGCCACCTCGTACATCTGCTCGCGCCAGGTCCAGAAACTGCCCTTCTCCCGTTGCGTCGCCCCGCGCAGGGCGCGGTGGAAGGCGTGGGAGTGCGCGTTGGCCAGGCCCGGGATGGTCAGCCCGGCCAGCCGGACGGCTCCGCCGGGCGGGGTCGCCACACCGGTGACGATCTCGGAGATCACCGTGTCGTGGACTTTGACGAGCACTCCCGCGACGGCCTCGCCCGGCGGCAGCCAGGCCAGCTCGCACCAGTAGTTCAGCTCGCGCACAGGTCCTCCAAAACCGCGGCGAGGACGGCGACCCCCGCGTGGCAGTCGGCCGTCTCCGCGTGTTCGTCCGGAGAGTGAGAGATGCCCGTCGGATTGCGGACGAACACCATCGCGCTGGGCACACCCGCGGACGCGAGAATGCCCGCGTCGTGTCCGGCCCCGGTCGGCAGGACGGGTGCGCCCCCGGCGGCGGCGGCGACCCGCTCGCGCAGGACCGCGTCGAAGTCGACGACCGGGGTCCACGACTCGACGGTGACCTCGGCACCGGAGAACTCGGTCAGCTCGGCGACCAGCGCCCTGACCGCGTCCTCGTCGCCGCCCCTGGCATCCAGCCAGGCGCTGACCAGTCCGGGGACGGCGTTGGCGTTGTTGGGCGACACGCGCGTCCTGCCGAAGGTGGCGACCACGCCGCCGCGCTCGGCGGCCTGGCGGGCGTGGAGCACGGTACGGGCGAAGGGCAGCATCGGGTCGTCGCGGTCGGCCAGCCTGGTGGTGCCGGCGTGGTTGGCCTGGCCGTGGAAGTCGAACCGCCAGCGGCCGTGCGGCCAGATGGCCGAGGCGACGCCGACCGGCGCGTCCCGGTGGACCAGGTCCTTGCCCTGCTCGACATGGAGCTCGACGAAGACCCCGACATGCCGCAGGGTCTCCTCGTCCCGGCCCAGGGCGCCCGGATCGCGTCCCGCCCCGCGCAGTACCTCGGCCAGCGAGTCGCCCTCGTCGTCGGTCAGCGCGCGCGCCCTGTCCGGGTCCAGGATTCCGGTCAGCAGCCGGGAGCCGACGCACGGGACGCCGAACCTGGCGCCCTCCTCGTCGCTGAAGCAGGCGATCCCCAGGGGGCGCGCGGGCCTGAGGTCCCTGGCCCGCAGCAGGTCGAGGGCGGCGAAGGCCGACACGACTCCCAGGGGGCCGTCGAAGGCGCCGCCCTGCCGTACCGAGTCGAGGTGGCTGCCGGTGACCACGCCCGGCCGCACCGACGGGTCACCCCACCAGGCCCACAGGTTGCCGTTGCGGTCCTCCCTCAGGTCGAGGCCGCGCCTGGCCGCCTCCTGTCCGAACCAGCGCCGAAGCTCCAGATCCGCCGGCGACCACGCGTCTCGCAGGTAGCCCCGGGTCCGGCCATCACGTCCGAGGTGCTCGATGGCACCCCACATCTCGTCGAACACCCTCCCATTATGTGAATGATCCCATTCATTGGCGAGTCCGCCGCACCTTCGCCCGATTCCCCCTGCCCCGCGGAGCCGCTCCGCCTCGCCGGGCGGGAAACCGTACGGCCCACGACCGCGCCCTCAGTTCGGCGGGCCCGCGGCGGGACGGACGGTGATCTCGGTGACGTGGGCGTCGGGTGACGCGGTCAGGGCCGCCTGCACCACCCTGGCCACCGAGTCCACGTTCAGGTACTTCTCCGGCCGGTAGGAGCTGCCCTCCCGGACCCGCACCTCACGCTGCATCTCGGTGTCGACCCGTCCGGGGTAGATCGTCGTCACGCGGAGTTCCGGCTCTTCCAGGCGGAGCGCGTCGGCGAAGGCGCGCAGCGCGAACTTGCTCGCCGCGTAGGAGCCCCAGCCGGCACTGGCCCGCTGCCCGGAGCCGGAGTTGATCAGCACCACGTGACCGCGCCCCGCGCGCAGGGCGGGCAGCAGCAGCCGGGTCAGCTCGACCACCGCGATCACGTTGACCTCCATGGTGTGCCGCCACACCTCGGCCGGGGTCTCCTCCACCCGCCCCAGGTGCAGCACGCCCGCACTGTGCACCAGCACGTCGAGCCGGTCGATGGCGGCGACGTCGGCCTCCGTGACGGTGGTGAGCTCCACCGGCCAGGGCCGCGCGCCGGGCAGGGCGGAGGCCGTCTCGGCCAGCGCCTCGGAGTCGCGGCCGCCGAGCAGCAGGTCGTGGGTGGGGGCCAGGGCGCGGGCGATCGCGGCGCCGACCCCTCGTGAGGCACCGGTGACCAGTGCGGTCGGACGTACAGACATGTCGGTCACCCTATCCGGATCAGCAGAACCGTTCGGTGAAGACCCCCGCCTGGTCGGTCATCCGTTCGTACTCCTCCAGCCGGGCCTGCGTGCGCAGCGGCGCCGCGTCCGCCATGGCCTCCACCAGCACCATGGCCAGGGCCAGTGGCGCCGTGTGCGAGTCGAAGACCAGCCGTTCCCCGACGGGGGCGGCCAGGACCACGTCGGCCTCGAAGGGCACGTCCCGCCGGTCGGTGATCACCGCCGTACGCAGGCCCAGGTCCCGGGCGCCGCGCAGCGCCTGCACCGCCTCGGCCGGGTAGCGGGGCAGGATCACCGCGACCAGCCAGCTCGCCCCCGCGCGGCGCGCGGCGTACAGGCCGTCGGCCAGTTCGGAACCGCCGTGGGTCAGCAGCCGGACGTCCGGGTGGATCCGGCGCGCGAAGTAGGCGAACGTGGTGGCCAGCCCGCTCGACACCCGCAGGCCCACCACCGGCAGAGGCTCGCATCCCGCCAGCTTGGCACCCAGCTCCGAGATGTCGGAGGGGTCGGCCAGCGCGTCGCGTACGCTCCGCAGGTTGTCGATCTCCACGTCTATGGCCGCCTGCAGGTCGTTGGCCCGCGACGGCCTCCGGCCGCCCACGACGAGGGGCCGCAGCGCCTGTCTGAGCTCGGGATACCCCGCGAAACCGAGCACCATCGCGAACCTCGTCACCGACGGCTGGCTGACCCCCGCCCGCTCGGCCAGTTCCACGCTGGACAGGAAGATGGCCTCGGACAGGTGGTCGCCCAGGTAACGCGCGATCCGCCGCTGCACCGGCGACAGCCGCCGCCCCTCCAGAAGCTGATCGAGTCCGTCCCCCACGCCCCCTCCAACCGCTCGACACTCCACGAGCATTCCCCACCCCGCCCCGCTGTAGTTCATACACCCGGACGGGGCGGGAGTGAGCGGTGCCGGCAGGATTCACCCCCCGGGGCCGGGACACGGTACCCGGATCGGTGCGCGCACCTCCCGATCAGGGCCGGCGCGCCCCGGCCGGAGCCCGAGCGCCCGGCCGGGACCCGCGCCTCCGGTCAGGATTCGCGCATCGGGATGCGGACGTCCCGCTCCTCGGCCACGGCGACGGCCTCGTCGTAGCCCGCGTCGACGTGACGGATGACCCCCGTGCCCGGGTCGTTGGTGAGTACCCGGTTGAGCTTCTCGGCACCGAGCCTGGTGCCGTCGGCGACGGTGACCTGGCCGGCGTGGATGGAGCGGCCGATGCCGACGCCGCCGCCGTGGTGGATGGAGACCCACGCGGCACCGGAGGCGACGTTGAGCATGGCGTTCAGCAGCGGCCAGTCGGCGATCGCGTCGGAGCCGTCGGCCATGCCCTCGGTCTCCCGGTACGGGCTCGCCACGCTGCCGCAGTCGAGGTGGTCGCGGCCGATCACCAGCGGAGCCTCGATCTCCCCCGAGGCCACCATGTCGTTGAACCGCTCTCCGGCCAGGTGGCGCTCCCCGTATCCGAGCCAGCAGATACGGGCCGGCAGGCCCTGGAAGTGGACCTTCTCCCCGGCCATCCGGATCCACCTGGCGAGCGGCTCGTTGTCGGGGAAGAGCTCCAGGATCGCGCGGTCGGTCTTGGCTATGTCGGCGGGGGAACCGGAGAGCGCGGCCCACCGGAACGGGCCCTTGCCCTCGCAGAACAGCGGCCGGATGTAGGCGGGCACGAAGCCGGGGAAGTCGAACGCGCGACCGTAACCCGCCAGCCGGGCCTCGCCCCGGATCGAGTTGCCGTAGTCGAAGACCTCGGCTCCGGCGTCCTGGAAGCCGACCATGGCCTCCACGTGCCTGGCCATGGCCTCGCGGGCCCTGCGGGTGAAGCCCGCCGGGTCCTTCTCCCGTTCGTCGGCCATGTCCTCGAAGGCCACGCCGATCGGCAGGTACATCAGCGGGTCGTGGGCGGAGGTCTGGTCGGTGACGACGTCGATCTCGGCGCCTCTGCGGAGCAGTTCGGGCACGATCTCGGCCGCGTTGCCCTCGACCCCGATGCTCAACGGCCTGCGCTGGTCACGGGCCTCGTACGCCAGGCGCAGCGCCTCGTCGAGGTCGGCGGCGCGGACGTCCAGGTAGCGGTGCTCGATCCGCCGGTCGATCGACCTGGGGTCGCAGTCGACGCAGATCACCACGCCGCCGTTCATGGTCACGGCCAGCGGCTGCGCGCCGCCCATGCCGCCGAGCCCGGCGGTCAGCGTGATCGTTCCCGCGAGGCTCCCGCCGAACCGCTTGGCGGCCACGGCGCCGAAGGTCTCGTAGGTGCCCTGCAGGATGCCCTGGGTGCCGATGTAGATCCAGGAGCCCGCCGTCATCTGCCCGTACATGGTCAATCCGGCGGCCTCCAGGCGCCGGAACTCCTCCCAGTCGGCCCAGTCGGGCACCAGGTTGGAGTTGGCGATGAGCACCCGCGGGGCCCACTCGTGGGTGCGGAACACGCCGACGGGGCGGCCGGACTGCACCAGCAGTGTCTCGTCGCCCTCCAGGGTGGTCAGGGTGCGGGTGATCGCGTCGAAGGAACGCCAGTCACGGGCGGCCTTGCCCGAGCCGCCGTAGACGACGAGCTGTTCCGGATGCTCGGCCACCTCGGGATCCAGATTGTTCTGGATCATGCGAAGCGCCGCCTCCTGCGGCCATCCCTTGGCGGTGAGCGTGGTACCGCGCGGCGCGCGCACAACCCGGCTGCCGGTCATGCCCGGACCTCCCCATCAAGAATGAATGAATACATTCATATTTGTCACCTGGAGGCTACAGGTCAACCCGGGAAGGCGGATCACGGCAAGGGGTGCCGCGAGCGGCACGCCCGCGACACCCCCCGGTGGTGGCCGTAACGATCGTCGCGCCCCGATCTTCGTCCCGCACGGACGGGATCGGGAGATCGAATGCGGCGCGCGCCCGATGGGGCACCCCGGTGCGAAGGAGAGGCTTCGCACAGGCGGGGATGCCCGGTTCGCCGGACAGCGAACCAGGCCATCGGCCCGGTGTCCGAATTATTCCTTTGTGAACGATATGAATTTACACAACCACGCCAGTACCACCGCGCGGCCTTCACCATGCGGACAGCCGCCGGGCGGCGGGACTAGCCGGGCAGCAGGAGCTGGGTGGCGGCCAGCTCACGGTAGAGGGCGTCGTCGGCGAGCAGCTCGCCGTGGGTGCCCACGGCCCGCACCCGGCCCGCCTCCATCACCACGATCCGGTCGGCCCCGGTCACCGTGGAGAGGCGGTGTGCGATCACCAGCACCGTCGTCTCCGCCGCCACCTCCGCGATCACCTCGCGGAGCCGCAGCTCGTTGACCGCGTCGAGCTGGGAGGTGGCCTCGTCGAGCAGCAGGAGCCGGGGCCTGCGCAGCAGGGCGCGGGCGATGGCGACCCGCTGGCGCTCACCGCCGGAGAGCAGGATCCCCCGATGGCCGACCCTGGTGTCCAGCCCCTCGGGGAGCCTGGAGACCAGGTCCTCCAGGCGGGTGCGGGCGAGCACCCGCCTGATGTCGTCCTCCCGCACGCCCGGCGCGGCGAAGACGAGGTTCTCCCTGAGCGTGCCGTCCAGCACCGGCGCGTCCTGCTCGACGTAGCCGAGACAGGCGCGCAGCTCGGCCAGCGGCCAGTTCTCGATGTCGCGGCCGTCGACCCTGATCGTCCCCGACTGCTGCTCGTAGAACCGCTCAAGCAGGGCGAAGACCGTGGACTTGCCCGCACCGGACGGCCCCACCAGGGCGGTCAGCCCGCCCGCAGGCACCTCGAAGGAGACCTCGTCGTGAATGACCGGCCTGTCGTCGCCGTAGCGGAAGGACACCCTCTCGAAGGAGACCCCGACCGGGGCGCTGCCGGCCTCGTGGACCGTGCCGCCCGTCTTCTCCACGGGAAGCGCCTCGATCTCACGGATCCGCCACACCGCGGCCAGCCCGTTCTGCAACTGCGTGGCGCCCTGGACCAGCTGGCCGATAGGGGCGACCAGGTAGAACAGGTAGAGCAGAAAGGCGATCAGCGAGGAGACCTCCAGCGCGCCCGAGGAGACGCGCGCGCCGCCCACCCCGAGCACAGCCACGAAGGCCAGCTGCGCGGCGACCCACGCCGAGATACCGGCGATCGAGGTCAGCCAGGCGACCGCGATCCCCCGGTCACGCGCCTCGCGGGCCGCCTCGCTCACCGCGGCGATCTCCCGTTCCTCGGCACCGCTGGCCTTGACCGTGCGGAACGCCTGGAGCACCCGGTCCAGGACCGCGCCCATCTCGCCGACCGCGACCTGGGCCTGCGCCGAGGCGCGCTGGATCCGGGGCAGGATCAGGCCGACGATCCCGCCGACCAGGACCAGCACCCCCAGCGTGATGAGCAGCAGCACCCAGTCCATGATCGCCATCATGACCACGGCGCCGACGAGCATGAACAGCGAGCTGACCATCTCGACCACGCTGTTGGCGAACACCGCGCGCAGCAGCGTGGTGTCGGAGGTCACCCGGGACATCAGGTCACCGGGCTTGAGCCGGTCGACCTCGGAGGCGCGCAGCCGCAGCATCCGGTCGACCAGGCCGCGGCGGGCGGAGAAGACGATGCTCTCCCCCATCCGCTCCAGCACGTAGCTGCCCAGCGCGCCGAGGCCGGCGCCCACGAGCACGGCGGCGGTCAGCCCCAGCACGGGGCCGAGCAGGGAGCGCTGCTCGCCGAAGGCGTCGACGACCGTCTTGGCCAGGAGCGGCATCGCCAATCCGGCCAGCGAGCCGACGAGGCTGAGCACCCCACCCAGCAGCAGGGTTTTTCGGTAGGGCCTTATATAGGCGACCAACAACCGCCAGGACGCGGTCTCGGACAATGCGACCCCCTTTGAAGCGACGCGATCGATCTACGGTCGCTTCTCTTGTCTACCTGGCATGCGTCCACCCCGAGCGTCTTCGCCGTATTTCGCAACGAAAGTCGATTACGCCACTAATTTAGTCAACTAAAGTTGACATCAGGGAGTTGGTAAGGCCCCGCCGGTTCGGCGCCGTTTCACGGCGGGCCGGCGGGGCCTTACGGAATGTCAGGAATCCGGGGAGGGGGTGAGGACCAGGCAGGCGTTGCTGCCCCCGAAGCCGAAGGAGTTGGACAGAACGGGGGCGGCGGCCACGGACCGGGGCTCGCCACAGACGATGTCGATGAGGTCGGCCTCGGGGCCGCCCGCGAAGTTGGCGGTCGGGGGGATCAGGCCCTCTCGGGCCGACAGCAGGGCGATGACCGCCTCCAGCGCGCCCGCGCCGCCGACGAGGTGGCCGGTCACACCCTTGGTCGAGGTCACCGGGGGCGTACGGCCGCCGAAGCACGCGTGCAGGGCGACGGCCTCGGCGCTGTCGTTGTGCGGGGTGGAGGTCCCGTGGGCGTTGACGTGCCCGATGTCGCCGGCGTCGAGTCCGGCGTCGAGCAGGGCGGCGCGCATGCACTCGGCCGCCACCGAGCCGTCCCTGAGCGGTGCCACGATGTGGTTGGCGTCGCAGTTGGCCGCGTAGCCGCTGACCTCGCCGTAGACACGGGCCCCCCGCGCCTCGGCGAGGTCGGCGCGCTCCAGGACGAGAAAGGCCGCGCCCTCCCCCATGACGAAGCCGTCACGGTCGGCGTCGAACGGGCGGGACGCCTCCGAGGGAGCGTGCGTCCGCTCCGACAGGGCGCCGACCCGGGCGAAGGCCTCCATCGCGAGCGGGGAGAGCAGCGCGTCCAGGCCCCCGGCGACGGCGGAACCGACCACGCCCGAGCGGATCGCGCGCAGTGCCTCACCGATCGCGGTGGCCCCGCTGGCGCAGGCCGTGTTGAAGGTGAGGCATGGCCCCCTGAAGCCGTACCTGATGGCGACGCGCGAGGCGGTCGAGCTGGACATCAGTGTCGGGACCGCGTGGACGGGCACCTTCTCCCTGCCGAGGGTATGCCCCACGATCAGGTTCTCCAGGGTGGCGAACCCGCCGCCGCCGGTGCCCACGTACACCCCGCAGCCCTCGGCGGGCAGGCCGTCCGCGTCGGCGACGGCGTCGATCGCCGCGGCGAGGCCGATCTGGGAGGTCCGGTCGAGGGTCCGGAGCTCGCGCCCGCCGAAGTAGTCATCCGGCTCGAACGGTGCCAGCGGGCACCCGATCGAGACCGGCACCCGGGCGTCGGCCAGTTCGGGGATGGCGGTCGCGAGCGACTTGCCCGCGAGCACCGTGGCGAAGACGTCCCGCGCCGTGTTGCCAGCCGGGCTCTTGACCCCCAGACCAGTGACGACGACGCGCGTCACCGGGCCGCCAGCGCGGCGTGCAGTACGCCCGCCATGTCGGCGACGGTCTGCGCCCCGGCGAAGTCGCTGGGGTCGAGCTGGATGCCCAGCTTCTCCTCGATGATGACGGAGATCTCCACCCATTCCAGGCTGTCGATCTGGTGGTCGGCGATGGTGGCCCCCGGCTTCACCTGATCGCTCGGTACGCTCAGCACCTCGGCGATCGCCGACCGGACCACGGATGTCGCTGAATCGAGGCTTGTCATTCGCCCACCTTTAAAAGGATTGGTCCACTCGCGCCCCTGCAATGCCTTCGGACTATAGCGAAACAGACATATGTTCTGTCTATGTACGACCAGGCGGAATTCTTGAAATTTCTACTCATTAAGTGATGAGCGGCGCGGTGAAAACCACCCCTCCCGGAGCCGGGCCGAGAACCGGCCGCCGCGTACCGGCGCCCCGCCGATCCGGAGCCGGCTCGGCGAGGAGCCCATCGGCGGGACACCGGCGAGCGGGGTCAGCGGCGGCGGACGCCGTACTCCCTGCGCATCTCCGCGACGGTGTCCAGGATCTCGTCCTGGGTCTTCAGCAGCTTCGCCTCGGCCTCCTCGGTTCTGGCCTCGGCCACCAGCCGGCGGTCGCCCGTCCGGCCGGCCAGCCTCCGCTTGGCCCTGGCCTTCATCTCGCGCAGATTGAGCTTCTCCAGCAGACCCATGATCAGCATCCCTTCGGCAGAGAGGGCCGTCATCTGCCCGGCGGGCGGCCGGATATGCACGGGTTCCAAAGCCCACCGCGACCGTGCCGCCGCTTTCCCGCGCCACCTCAGTCGGGGGCGGGGACGTCGTCGTGGTCGATGTCGCCCTCCTCCGCACGGCGCAGCCCGATGTCCTCCACCCAGGCGCCGGCGAACCGGCGGATCTCCCGGAGCCGCTCGCCCGCCACGCCGTGGGCCTCGAAGTCCTCGTCGGCGATCAGTGCGACGAACTCCAGCCTCATCACCAGTTCGGCGAGTGAGAACCCCTCGTCGTGCAGGCGGGCGAGGTGTTCGAGTTCGCGGAAGCCGTACGGCTCGGAGACCGAGGCGACGTCGATGACGTCGCGGGCGAGACCGCGCTCGTGCAGTGCCCACACTCGCGGGCCGACCTCGGCTTCCGGCCCGCCCGGCGGGAGCGACGGCGAGGGCGTCGGCGAGGACATCGGCGGCTCAGCGGCGGGAGCGGCGGCGAGTGGAGGGGAGGTCATGACGGCCGGAGACGAACTCCTGGAAGGCGATCTTGCCGCGGATCACCGGGCGGCGCCAGCGCTCCTCGCGGCGCTCGGCCCTGGCCATCTTGCGGAGCCGCGGGTGCCGGGCGCCCGGGGCGAAGAACCAGTGCGCCCAGGGCGATCCCGGGCGGGCCAGCCGCACGGCCCCCGGCACCAGGAGGACCGGCACGAACAGTCCGACCAGGCCCGTCCAGATCTTGCCCTTGAGCAGCGTGACCACGGCGAGCCCGAGGTTGATCACGATGAGGCCGCCGGTTATCCAGGTCCCCTCGGGGGTGCCGTCGGAGTTCTCCCAGCCGAGGGGGCGCAGGCCGAGCAGGAGCAGGCCGGTGATCGCGACGGCGATGAACACCGCGTCGACGGAGGCCCGCCCCTCCTCCTCCCAGTAGACGTCGCGCAGGTGCAGGATCAGCGCGAACTCGTCGAGGACGAGGGCGGCGCCGACACCGAAGATCGCCGCCGTCACCGCGTACCAGCCCTCGGAGACCCCGGAGACGATCAGGCCGGACACCCCGCCGAGCAGGGTCAGCACCACGCCGAACACCACGTGGTGTATGTGCATCTCGCCGACGTTGACGTCACGGAACCAGCCGATCTTGGCCCGGATGAGCCGGACGTTGATCCTGGTGAACACGAAGGCGACGATCAGCGCGACAAAGAAACAGAACAGCGGCAGCCGTCCTGTTTCCATGATCCGATCTCGGAACAAATCTCCCACCGTTTCCTCAGGCTATGCGAGGAAACCCCGCAGCAGCGCGGCGGTGCCCTCGAGGTGCTCGGCCACGGCCCGGCGCGCCCCCTCGGGGTCGCCGGCCAGGATCGCCGTCACGATCGCCTCGTGCTGGATCGCGGCGTGCTCGATGTTGCGCCGGAGCACCGGGATGGCGTTGAGCAGGTCGGTGACCCGCAGCCGGGCGTCGGCGCAGGCCGCGGCGAGCAGCGGGGAGCCGGTCAGCTCGGCGATGGCCAGGTGGAAGGCCGTGTCGAGACGGCGGTAGTCGTCGGGCCCCGACGAGTTGACCTCGCGCAGCCGCTCCCGCAGGGTGTCGCGCCGCTCCTCGGTGAGCGCGGTGGTGGCGAGCACCTGGGCGGCGCCGCACTCCACGGCCATCCTGAAGGTGAGCGCGTCGCCCAGGTCGTCGGTGCCCATGTCGACGACCGCCCTGCGCAGGTCGTCGCGGTGCGGGCGCGGCGGGGTGTAGGTGAGAAAGGCGCCGCCGTACCTGCCACGGCGCACGGTGAGGTAGCCCGCCTCCGCCAGGGCGCGGATGGCCTCGCGCAGGGTGACCCTGCTGATCCCGAGCTGGGCGGCGAGTTCCCGCTCGGGCGGCAGCTTCTCGGTCACCAGCCCCAGCTTGATGACCTGGAGCAGGCGTTCCACGGTCTCCTCGAACGCGTTGCCCGCGCGCACCGGCCGCAGCACGGTCGCCAGTCGCGACACCTCGTCCAATTGATCTCCTCCGACCCTTGACAATGCTCCCCCCGCTACACGTCAATGGTCTGACACTAGCCCAATAAGACTCCGGCGAGGAGGGCGTGTGGACGTCCGCGAACTTCACGACGAGGTGCGGGCAGGACGGATCGACACCGTGCTGCTGGCGATCGTCGACATGCAGGGCCGCCTGCAGGGGAAACGCCTGTCGGCACGTTACTTCCTGCAGGAGGTGCTGGGACACGCCGCCGAGGGATGCAACTACCTGCTCGCGGTCGACGTCGACATGAACACGGTCGACGGCTACGCGATGTCCTCCTGGGAGCGGGGATACGGCGACTTCGTCATGAAACCCGACCTGTCCACCCTGCGCCGGGTGCCGTGGCAGGAGGGGACCGCCCTGGTGATGGCCGACCTGCTCTGGGAGGACGGCTCCGACGTGACCGCCTCGCCGCGGCAGATCCTGCGCCGGCAACTCGCCCGGCTGGCCGAACGGGGCTGGGGGGCGTTCGTCGGGACCGAGCTGGAGTTCGTGATCTTCAACGACAGCTACGAGGACGCCTGGCGCGGCGGCTACCGCGACCTGACGCCCGCCAACCTCTACAACGTCGACTACTCCCTCCTCGGCACCGCCAGGGTCGAGCCGCTGCTGCGCAGGATCAGGCTCGGCATGGAGGGCGCGGGCATGTACGTCGAGTCGGCCAAGGGCGAGTGCAACCTCGGCCAGCACGAGATCGCCTTCCGCTTCGGCGAGGCCCTGTCCAGCTGCGACGACCACGCCGTCTACAAGAACGGCGCCAAGGAGATCGCCGCCCAGGAGGGCATGTCGATCACCTTCATGGCCAAGCCGAACCAGCGCGAGGGCAACTCCTGCCACATCCACATCTCGCTCAGGGACGCCGCCGGAGAGCCGGTCATGGCGGGTTCCGAGGCGCACGGGCTGTCCGCGACGGGACGGCACTTCATCGCCGGCCAGCTCGCCCTCATGCGCGAGCTGACCCTGCTGTACGCGCCGAACGTCAACTCCTACAAGCGGTACGTGCCGGGCAGCTTCGCGCCCACCGCCGTCAAGTGGGGCGTGGACAACAGGACGTGCGCGCTGCGCCTGGTCGGCCACGGCCCCTCGCTGCGGATCGAGAACCGGGTGCCCGGCGGCGACGTCAACCCCTACCTGGCGGTCTCGGCACTGGTCGCCGCCGGGCTGCACGGCATCGAGAACGAGCTGCCGCTTGAGGAGGCGGTCACGGGGAACGCCTACACCTCGGGCGCGGAGACCGTCCCGCACACCCTGCGGGACGCGCTGGAGCTCTGGGAGGGCTCCGCGTTCGCGGCCGCCGTCTTCGGCGAGGACGTCGTGGCGCACTACGCGAACAACGCCCGGACCGAGCTGGCCGCCTTCGACGCGGCGGTGACCGACTGGGAGCTGTTCCGAGGATTCGAACGGATGTGACGGTGAAGATCATAAATCCGGCGACAGAAGAGGTGATCGCCGAGGTCGAGATGGCGGACGCCGCCGAGGTCGACAGGGCGGTGGAGCGCGCCAGAAGGGCCTTCGCCGGCTGGCGGAGGGTCGGTCCTTCCGACCGGGCCCGGCTGCTGCGCCGGTTCGCCTCGCTGGTGCGCGAGCACGCCGAGGAACTGGCCCTGCTGGAGGTCGCGGGCGCCGGGCACACGATCGGCAACGCCCGCTGGGAGGCGGGCAACGTCGCCGACGTGCTCGACTTCTACGCCGGGGCGCCCGAGCGCGACCACGGTCTGCAGATCCCGGTGCCCGGCGGCCTGGACGTCACCTTCAGGGAACCGCTGGGCGTCGTCGGAGTGATCGTGCCGTGGAACTTCCCGATGGTCATCATGACCTGGGGGATGGCCCCGGCACTGGCCGCGGGCAACACCGTGATCGTCAAGCCCGCCGAGTGGACACCGCTGACCGCCCTGCGGGTGGCCGAGCTGGCCCTGGCCGCCGGGCTGCCCGAGGGGGTGTTCCAGGTCCTGCCCGGTGCCGGAGAGGTCGCGGGCGCCCGGCTGGTCGAGCACCCCGGCGTGGCGAAGATCGTGTTCACCGGTTCCACCGAGGTGGGCAAGGAGATCGCCGCCGTCTGCGCCGGGCAGGTCAAGCGGCTCACCCTGGAGTTGGGCGGCAAGAGCGCCAACGTGGTCTTCGCCGACGCCGACCTGGCACGGGCGGCGGCGACCGCGCCGTACGCGGTCTTCGACAACGCGGGCCAGGACTGCTGCGCGCGCTCCCGGATCCTGGTCGAGCGCTCGGTGTACGACGAGTTCCTGGCCCGGTTCGGCGAGGCCGTGCTGAACGTCCGAGTCGGCGACCCCCGCGACGAGAGCACCGAGATGGGCCCGCTGATCAGCGCCGAACACCGGGAGCGGGTGGCCTCCTACGTCACCGAACCGCCCCACCTGCGGGGCACGTGCCCGCCGGGGCCGGGGTTCTGGTTCCCGGCGACGGTCCTGACCCCGGGCTCCGCCGGCGACCGGGCGTTCACCGAGGAGATCTTCGGACCGGTGGTGTCGGTGCTGCCGTTCGACGACGAGGCGGACGCCGTACGGATCGCCAACGACACCCCGTACGGCCTGAGCGGGTCCATCTGGACCCGTGACGTCGGCCGGGCGCTCCGGGTGGCCAGGGCCGTCGAGGCGGGCAACCTGAGCGTCAACTCGCATTCGAGCGTCCGCTACTGGACCCCGTTCGGCGGTTTCAAGCAGTCGGGTCTCGGCCGTGAGCTGGGACCGGACGCCCTGTCCGCGTTCACCGAGACCAAGAACGTCTTCATTTCCGAGGAGTAGAAGCGATGCTGCGTTTGCAGGACCGGGTGGCCGTCATCACCGGCGCCGGCAGCGGGATCGGCCTGGCCACCGCGCGCCGGTTCGCCGAGGAGGGCGCCCGCGTCGTGTGCGTGGACCTGGACGAGACGACCGGCGCCGCGGCCGCGGCCGAGGTCGGCGGCCTGTTCGTGAAGGCCGACGTGACCAGCGAGGACGACGTCGCCCGGATGTTCCAGACCGCGTTCGACAGCTACGGCGGCGTGGACATCGCGTTCAACAACGCGGGCATCTCACCGCCGGAGGACGACTCGATCCTGGAGACCGGCATCGACGCCTGGCGCCGGGTCCAGGAGGTCAACCTCACCTCCGTCTACCTGTGCTGCAAACACGCCATCCCGTACATGCGGCGGCGGGGCAAGGGGTCGATCATCAACACCGCGTCGTTCGTGGCCGTGATGGGCTCGGCGACCAGCCAGATCTCCTACACCGCCTCCAAGGGCGGGGTGCTGGCGATGTCGCGCGAGCTGGGCGTGCAGTTCGCCCGCGAGGGCATCCGGGTCAACGCGCTCTGCCCCGGCCCGGTCAACACCCCGCTGCTGCAGGAGCTGTTCGCCAAGGACCCCGAGCGGGCACAGCGCCGCCTGGTGCACATCCCGATCGGCCGCTTCGCCGAGGCGACCGAGATCGCCGCCGCGGTGGCGTTCCTCGCCTCGGACGACGCGAGCTTCATCACCGGCTCGGAGTTCCTGGTGGACGGCGGCATCTCGGGCGCCTACGTCACGCCACTCTGACCGCTCCCCGCCGTCTCCGCTCCCGCCGCCTTCGCGACCCGCGGCGGCGGGATTTGCCCAGGCCATACCCTGGCCCCGATAACGTGCGAGGACGTGGGCGGAGGTCCCATGTCCCCGGCGTCCGTGTGAGAAAGAGATCATGTCCCGTCCCGTCATCGGCATCACCTGCTACGTCGAGCCCGCGAGGTTCACCGTCTGGGAGACGACCACCGCGCTGCTGCCGTACGACTACGTCGACCACGTGGCCCGCGCGGGCGGGCAGCCGGTGATCCTGCCGCCCGCGGGCGACCCCGCGACGCTGGTGGATCGCCTGGACGGGCTGATCCTGGCCGGCGGCGGGGACGTCGGCCCGGAACGGTACGGGCAGGAACCGCACGAGCGGACCGGCTACGTCCGGCCGTTCCGCGACGACGCCGAGCTGGGGCTGGTCCGGGCGGCGCTGGAGCGGGACCTGCCCTTCCTCGGCGTCTGCAGAGGCATGCAGATCCTGAACGTCGCCCTCGGCGGCGGCCTCCACCAGCACCTGCCCGACGTGGTGGGCCACCAGGGGCACGCCCCGGCCCCCGGCGACTACGGCAGGATGCCGGTGCGGCTCGCGCCGGGCAGCCTGACCTCGAAGGTCTTCGGGACCGAGACCGTGGACGTGGCCCACTACCACCACCAGGCCGTCGACCTGCTCGCCGAGGGCCTGACCGTGACCGCCCACGCCGAGGACGGCACGGTGGAGGCCGTGGAGGTGGAGGATCATCCGTTCGCCCTCGCCGTCCAGTGGCATCCCGAGACCGACGACGAGTCGGCCCTGTTCGAGGCACTGGTCCGGCACGCCCGCCGCTGAACGGCCCGCTCGGCCCAGGCCCGCTCGCCGTGGGGCGGGGCACCGGAGCCGGGCTCACTCCCGGGTGAGGATCAGGGCCGGCGGGAACCGCTGCACCAGCAGGGCGGGAACGGCGGAGGCCATGGCCGCGAGCGTGACGGCCACCACCGCCGCGACCGCCGCTCCCGCGACCACCGCACCCGGCAGGTCGCCCGCCAGCGCGAACGCGGCCGTCATCCCGCCCAGGACCCCGGCGAGGGCGCCGAGCAGGCCGATACCGGTCCCCTCCAGGACGATCAGCCGGGCCAGCGAGCCCCCCGACCAGCCCGAGGCGCGCAGCGCGGCCAGTTCGGTGTCGCGCTCCCGTATCCCCAGGTAGAGCACGTCGGCCACGGCCAGCACCGCCAGCCCGAACATCACCGCGACAGCCGCGTAGTCGGCCGGGCGGGCCTGCACCACTATGGCGTCGCCGAGCAGCGAGCCCACCACCCGGCCGCGGAAGCCGTAGGTGACGCCGAGCAGCACCGTCAGCCCGAAGACCGCGGCCGCGAGCGTCGCCGCGCCCAGCAGGGTCCGCCCCGGGGACCTGGTCAACCCGCTCACCGCGAGCCCGGCCACCCCGCGCGGCGAGCGCGCCCGGCGCGGCAGCCGCACGGCCGGCCGCACCGCCTCCGCGGGCGGCACCCGCGAGGCCCGCCAGGCCGGGGTCAGTCCCGCCAGCAGCGACAGCGTCACCGCCGCCGGGACCGCCAGCCACGCCCGCTGCCCCGGCGGCGCGACCCCCGACCACAGGGCGACAGGCCAGGCCAGCGCGACGGACAGCAGGCCTGCCAGCAGGCCGATGGCGCCGACCTCGCAGAGCACGGTCCCGAACAGTTTCGGCCGCGACCAGCCCAGGCAGGCCAGCACGCCGAGCTCGGACCTCCTGGCCCGCACGGCCGCCGCCGCACCGTTGAGCACGAACAACCCGCAGACGGCCAGGACCAGTACGAACAACACGAGCGACTTGCGGTCGGCGGCGTTCAGGATCCGGTAGGCGACGTTCTTGTTCACCCAGTCCTCCCGGAGGGTCAGCGCGGGACGCCCGAAGGACCCGGCGGGCAGGTCCACCGTCATCGGCGACGGCGACGAGCCGACCGTGATGTCCACCTTCAGTCCGGTGGCCGCCACGATGTCCCTGGCCACCTGACTGATCCGCTCCCGGCTGACCGGGTCGGGCCCGGTGACACCGCCGACCCGCACCCGTATGACGCTCAGCGGCGCCCGCGCCGCGGGCCGCCCCTCGGTCCTCTCAGCGATCTCCTCCAGCCACTGCAGGCTGGTGAGGAGCAGGGGCGGCGTCTGGAGGTATCCGGCGACGTTGTCGTTGGGCAGCAGAGCCCGGCCGCCGAGGAGCGCGGCGGTCCGGCCGTCGCCCGGCGTGGCGACCGGCGGGTTGTAGGTCTCCATGGGGAGCCGGGTCAGCTCGCTGAAACCGGGCAGCCTGGCCGGGTCGAACCGTCCGACGACGCGGGACTTGAGATCCCCGGTGTGGCGTCTGGAGACCGCCCTGCGGTTCAGCGTGCGGAACTGGGTGTCGGATGCCCCGACCGTCGCGCCCGGGGAGTCCTTGGCCACGCCCGCCACCCCCGAGAACCACGGATCCTTCCAGACACCGGACCCGTTCCGCACCGGGAGCGCGTCGAGCTCACGCGCTCCCCGTTGCCGGTACTCGACGGGCCCGGATGCCCAGTACCTCGTCAACGGCACGTAGTGCCCGTCCGACAGGTCCGACCACCGGTCGAGCATCGACTCGTAGACCTGTCCGGCGTCGAGGGTGAGGCGCCTGACCTCCTCGCCCCGGTTCGCGGCGAGATAGGACAGGAGCCTCTTGGCCGGCACGCCCTCGGTGACCTTCTCGGCCGCCTCGGCGGGCAGCCGCCGGATCACGACCTCGTCCCGCTGGTCCGCGTAGGGCACCGAGGCCGCGATCAGCGGGATCTCGTTGGGATCGTCCCCGGCCGCCTTCGCCGTGAGGTAGCGTCCCTCGACCATCGCCCCCTGCAGCCCGGCCAGCCGGGCCTCGGCATCCGGGTCGACGGCCGCGAGCACGAACGGGAACTCCTGGTAGAGCGGCACGCCCGCCTGGCCGGGCTTCAATCCGTCCCAGAAGTATCCGCCGATGTCGCCCAGACCGGTCCGCGTGGACCAGTAGCCGCGGTCGGGCAGCGTCCGCTCGGAGGGGAACGGGCTGGTCCTCGCCGGGTCCTGCGACCAGCCGAGCGAGGTCGCCAACCGGACCCGCCGGCCACCGGGCAGCTCCTCCTCGGCCGCCTCGACGTACTCGCCCCCGTCCGCGACATCTGTGAAGTCGAGCGTGACGGGGCGGCGGGTGACGTACTCGTACCGGGGCTGCAGGAACGGGATCCGGGTGAGACCCCGGTCGGTGACCCGGGTGCGCTCCACGCGCAGCATCGTGCGGTCGCCCTCGTGCAGCAGGTCCGTCACGTCGACCCGGACAGCTGCCGTGTGCACGACATGACCGATCATGCCGATCGGGGCGGCGACCTCGACGCCGTTGACCCGCTTGATCCGCTCGTACTGGTCGAAGGTGATCCCCCCGAAGATGCCCGACAGGTAGTTGGCGCGGACCAGTCCCTGCGACCGCTCGATGGCGGTGGCCGAGTTCTCCGGGCGGACCAGGATGTCGTACTGCGCCCGGAAGTTCTCCCCGACGGTGCCGATGATCTCCAGACGCTGGGTCTCGGCGGTGCCGGTCAGCACGGTGAACCCGGTCGCCGCGACCACGATGCCGAGCAGGAGCACCAGTGTCCGGGCAAGCCGGTGGCGAAGCTGGGCCCAGACCAGGCGGGTCATCCGAGCCGCCCGATCCGGCCGAGCACGTCCTGGGCGGGCGTCACCCGGTCGTCGCCGGTGATCCGGCCGTCACGCATCCGGACCACCCGGTCGCACGCCGCCGCCACCTCGGGGTTGTGGGTGGCGACCAGCATGGTCATGCCGTACTCCTCCCGCAGGGAGAACAGCAGGTCCACGATCTCCTGGCCGGTGACACTGTCGAGGTTGCCGGTGGGCTCGTCCGCCAGGAGCAGAGGCGGGTGGGCGATCAGCGCCCGGGCGATCGCCACCCGCTGCTGCTGCCCGCCGGAGAGCTCGCCGGGCAGCGCCCGTTCCCGGTCGGCCAGCCCGACCGCGGCCAGCAGTTCCCTGGCGCGGGCGCGGCGGTCGAAGCCCACCCTGCGCGGCAGCACGGGGGCGAGCACGTTGTCCAGCAGGCTCAGCGCCGGGAGCAGGTGGAAACGCTGGAAGACGAAGCCCACGGCGCGCCGGTGCCGGTCGAGACCCCGGCGCCCGAGATCGTCGACGCGCCTCCCTCCGACGTGGATCTCACCCCCGTCGGGGAGATCCATCGCACCGACGAGATGGAGGAGCGTGGACTTGCCCGCTCCCGAGGGCCCGGTGAACGCGACCGCCTGACCGGCCTCGACCTCCAGGCCGACCTCGTCGAGTGCCCTGGTGGAGCCGTGTACACGGCTGACGCCTCGCAAGCTGACTTCAACGCTCATGACCGATACATTGTCACAATGTACGAGGGTCCGTGAAGTTCCTGTCTTGTGACAATGTAGGAATCATGCCACTTAGCCATGCCGTGCTCACCCTGCTGGCCGACGGGCCCAGCCACGGCTACGAACTCAAGGCCCGGTTCGAGACGGCGGTCGGCCCCCAGTGGGGCGGCCTCAACATCGGGCACCTGTACCAGATCCTGGACCGGCTGGTCAGGGACGGCCACGTGACCCGCAGCCACGTGACCCAGAGCGACCGCCCGGACAAGACGCTGTACCGGCTGACCGAGAGCGGCGCCGGTGAGCTGCGGGAGTGGGCGGGCGCTCCCTGGGTCCGCTCTTCGGGGTTCCGGGACGAACTGTTCCTCAAGCTGCTCGCGGCCACCCGGCTGGGCACGGACGCGCTCGGCTCGTTCGTGTCCGCGCAGCGCCAGGCCTACCTCTCGGACCTGGCGGCGCTGACCCGCCTGCGCCGCGAACAGGACGACCCCCTGGTGTCCCTGCTCATCGACGCGGCCATCGCGCACACCAGAGCCGACCTGCAGATCGTCGACGGCGCCGAGGATCGCCTGGCGGCGATGGCCACCACCGGCGCGGACGTGCACACCGTAAGGCCCGAGGACGATGGTCTCCGGGCACTGGGCGAGGGGGCCTGATCCCGGCCGGCGGGCCCGAGGGGATTTCGCTCGGCCGGTGCGGGCGGTTAGGCTGGCCGCGACACCGATGAACCCCGCGCGGGAGAGTGTCCTGACATCCAGGCCAGGACCCCTGAAGGAGCAAGCCCTCCCCGCGAACCTCTCAAGGCAAAGGACCGTGCGGGTAGGTGCCTCTGGAAAGCAGGTCCCACGACCTCGCCGAAGGTGAAAGTCCGGCAAAACCCGGATGAAACTCTCAGGCACCAATGACAGAGGGGGAGGATGATCTCATCTGTCCCTTGTCTGAGGTGCGAACATGTCCCGACCTACGCCGCTGCGCGGCGTGCACGAGTCCCTCGGCGCGACGCTGACCGACTTCGCGGGCTGGCTGATGCCGCTCCGCTACGGCAGCGAGTCCGCCGAGCACAACGCGGTCCGCCAGGCGGCCGGCCTGTTCGACCTCTCCCACATGGGGGAGATCTTCGTGACCGGCCCGCAGGCCGCCGAGGCCCTCGACTACGCGCTGGTCGGCCACCTCTCCGCGCTGGCACCCGGCCGCGCCCGCTACACGATGATCGTCGACGCCGGCGGCGGCGTGCTGGACGACCTGATCGTCTACCGGCTGGCCCCCGAGGAGTTCATGGTCGTCGCCAACGCCTCCAACTACCCCCGGGTGGCCGCCGAGCTGACCGAGCGCGCCAAGGACTTCGACGCCGCGGTGCGGGACCGCTCCGAGGAGTACGCGCTGGTCGCGATCCAGGGGCCGCGCTCGGTGGAGATCCTGAGCACTCTCACCGACGCCGACCTGGACGGGCTCGGGTACTACGCGGGCCTGCCCGCCGTGGTGGCCGGCCACGAGGCCCTCGTCGCCCGCACCGGATACACCGGCGAGGACGGCTTCGAGCTGTTCGTCGCGGCCTCGGCGGCGGAACCCCTCTGGGCCGCCCTCACCGAGGCGGGCGCACCGCACGGGCTGGTCCCCGCCGGCCTGTCCGCGCGCGACACCCTCCGCCTGGAGGCCGGCATGCCGCTCTACGGCAACGAACTCTCCGCGGACCGCACTCCGTTCGACGCCGGGCTCGGCCGTGTGGTGAGGTTTGACAAGCCGGGCGACTTCGTCGGCCGGGCCGCCCTCGAACCGCTCAGGGACGTCCCGCCGGCCCGTCGTCTGGTCGGCCTGGTCGGAGGCGGCCGCAGGGTGCCCCGGCACGGGTATCCGGTGGTGGTCGCCGACGACGGCACGGTCGCCGGGGAGGTCACCAGCGGGGCGCCCTCCCAGACACTGGGCAGGCCCATCGCCATGGCCTACGTGGACAGCGGCCTGTCGTCGGGACTGGCCGTCGACATCCGGGGCAGCCGCGAGCCGGTCGAGGTCGTCGAACTGCCTTTCTACAGGAGGAAAAAATGAGCAGCATTCCCGAGGACCTGCACTACACCAAGGAACACGAGTGGATCGGCGGCGTCGACGACGGCCTGACCCTCACCGTGGGCATCACCGCCTACGCCGCCGAGGCGCTCGGTGACGTGGTCTACGTGCAGGTACCCGAGGTCGGCGCGTCGATCGCCACCGGTGACGCCGTCGGCGAGGTCGAGTCGACCAAGTCGGTGAGCGACATCTTCGCACCGGTCACCGGCGAGGTCGTGGAGGTCAACCAGGCGGTCGTGGACGACCCCTCGCTGGTCAACAGCGACTCCTACGGTGACGGCTGGCTGTTCCGCGTACGTCTTGAGGGCTCCGCCGACGACCTGCTGTCGCCGGAGGAGTACACCGCGCTCACCTCGGGTGAGTCATAAGTTCGACGCCCCGCGTCACGGTCACGCGCGTCCTCGGGCGCGCGTGACCGTCCGCGCTGGAAGGATTCAGATGACGATCAGTGTCTTCGATCTCTTCAAGATCGGAATCGGCCCGTCCAGCTCGCACACCGGCGGCCCGATGGCCGCCGCCCACAAGTTCGCCCGGGGCCTGCACCGGGACGGGCTGCTGGAGAAGACCGCGCGGGTGAGCGCCGTCCTGTACGGCTCGCTCGGGCTGACCGGCAAGGGCCACGGCAGCGACAAGGCGGTGCTGCTCGGCCTGTCGGGTGAGAAACCCGAGCTGGTCGACGTCGACACGGTCGACGAGCGGCTGGCCGCCATGCGCGCCTCGGGCACCGTCCGCCTGTACGGCTCCCACGAGATCCCCTTCGTCATCGGCGAGGACCTCGTCTTCGAACGCAGGATCTCGCTCCCCCACCACCCCAACGGCATGCGCTTCACCGCCCTGTCGGAGTCCGGCGAGACGCTGCGCGAGAAGGTCTACTACTCGGTGGGCGGCGGTTTCGTCGTCGACGAGAACGCCACCGGCGCCGACCGGATCAAACCCGACGACACGGTCCTGCCGCACCCCTTCACCACGGCCGCGGAACTGCTCGCCCAGTGCGCGGAGACCGGGCTGTCGATCTCCGGGCTGATGCTGGAGAACGAGCGGGCGTTCGGCCGCACCGAGGCCGAGATCCGCGCCCAGCTGCTCGTCCTGTGGCAGGTGATGAGCGAGTGCGTGCGACGGGGCATCGGCAAGGAGGGCGTGCTGCCCGGCGGCCTGAAGGTCCGCCGCCGCGCCCACCAGCTCCACCGGCAGCTGCGGAGCGAGTCTGGGGAGAAGGACTCGCTGCAGACGATGGACTGGGTCTCGCTGTTCGCCCTCGCGGTCAACGAGGAGAACGCCGCCGGCGGCCGGATCGTCACCGCGCCCACCAACGGCGCCGCGGGCATCATCCCCGCCGTGCTCACCTACTACGACCGCTTCGTCCGCGAATCCGATGACGAGGGAGTGATCCGCTTCCTGCTGACCGCAGGGGCGATCGGCGTGCTGTTCAAGGAGAACGCCTCCATCTCCGGGGCCGAGGTGGGCTGCCAGGGCGAGGTCGGCTCCGCCTGCTCGATGGCCGCCGCCGGGCTCACCGAGGTGATGGGCGGCACCCCCGAGCAGGTCGAGAACGCCGCCGAGATCGGCATCGAGCACAACCTGGGACTGACCTGCGACCCGATCGGCGGCCTGGTGCAGATCCCGTGCATCGAGCGCAACGCCGTCGCCTCGATCAAGGCCATCGCCGCGGCCAGGATCGCGCTGCGCGGCGACGGCCGCCACTTCGTCTCGCTGGACAAGGCCATCAAGACGATGCGCGACACCGGCCGCGACATGCTCGACAAGTACAAGGAGACCAGCCGCGGCGGGCTCGCGGTGAACGTCATCGAGTGCTGAACGCCTGGAACGCCACAAAGAACTCGATCACCACCAAATTTCGCATCACGTATAGGCCCCTCCCATCTCGCGCCTATGCTGGGTGGCCATGTCCGCGGGACTCGGGAGGTCGTGGTGGTAACGGGAACGCACCCGGCGAACCGCGCCTCGCGGGTGCTCCGTTTCCTCGGGGCACACTGGCTCTTCATCGCCGCCCTGCTGGCCGGCGGCGGCCTGCGCGCCCTGGCGGTGCTCGGCTACCGGCCCGCCCTGTGGTTCTGGGCCGACTCCTTCGTCTACCTGAGCGCCGGGCTCGACCCCCGTCCCCTGGAGTCCCGTCCCGCGGGCTACTCGCTGTTCCTGTGGATCCTCAAGCCGCTGGCCAGCGTCCAGGCCGTGGTCGTCGTCCAGCACCTGCTCGGGCTGGCCGTGGCGCTCTGCGTCTACCTGCTGCTGCGCAGGCTGGGCCGCCTGCCGGGATGGGGCGCGACGCTCGCCGCGCTGCCGGTGTTGCTGGACGCCCACCAGATCCAGCTCGAACACCTCGTCATGGCGGACCTGCTCTTCCAGTTCCTGGCGGTGCTGGCGGTCACCCTGCTGCTGTGGCGGCGACGCCCGGCCACCTGGGTCGCCGCGCTGGCCGGCCTGCTGCTGGCCGCCGCGACGGTCACCCGGACCATCGGACTGCCGCTGATCGCCGTGGCGCTGGTCTGCCTGGTGATCCGCCGGGCCGGGTGGCGGGCCGTCGTCTCCGCGACCCTGGCCGCCGCCATCGGCCTGGGCGGGTACGCCGCCTGGTTCGAATCCGAGCACGGCGGCTACGCGCTGACCCGGGGCAACACCTTCCTGTGGGCGCGGACGATGACCTTCGCCGACTGCGCCAGGATCCAGCCGACCGGCCCCGAGGCGGCACTGTGCCCCACGGAACCGGTGGGGCGGCGCGCGGCGCCGCCGGTCTACATCTGGGACGGCGCCTCACCGCTGAACAAGGTCAAGGGCAGCTGGGCCGAACGCGACGCGCTCGCCGGCGCCTTCGCCACCCAGGCCATCAAGGCCCAGCCCCTGGACTTCCTGCGGGCGGGCCTGGACGACGCGGTCCACATCTTCGACTGGACCCGGCGCGTCTACCCGACCCCCGGGCCGCAGAGCGCCTACGTCTTCCCCGACACGCCGCGCCCCTTTTCCACCGGGGCCGCCTCGCAGGGGAAGACCGCCGAGCAGCTGACCGTGGCCTACCAGGGCTCCTCGGGCGCGCCGACGATGGCCGAGCCGTACGCGGGCTGGCTGCGCGGCTACCAGGAGCACGGCTTCGTGCGCGGCCCGTTCCTCGCGGTGATCTGCCTGGTCGGCCTGGTCGGCGTGCTGATGCGGTTGCGGCGGCTCGGCGGCGCGGTGCTGCTGCCCTGGGCCGCGGGGACCATGCTGCTGATCCTGCCGCCCTTCATCGCGGCCTTCGACCACCGCTACGTGGTGCCCGCTCTCCCGCTGCTCTGCCTGGCCGCCGGACTGGCCTTCGGCGTCCGGCACCGGGAGAGCGCCCCCGAGGAGGCGGAGGACGCGGAACCGGATGAGGAACCGGCCTACGGCAGGACCGCCGAGCGGCCGGTGTACGCGAGCCCCGTCGAGGAGCCGGTGTACGGCAGGTCAGCGCCGGCGGACGTGCAGCCGAACCATCGTGCCGAGTTCTACCTCCCCGAGAGCCCGTCTGACCTTCCCCACCGCGTCCTTGTTCAGCCGCGCCACGAGCCTGCCGACATCGGTCCCCGGCGCGCAGCCCACACTGATCCGCAACCGCTCGTGCCTTACGTACCTGACCCGAATCCGGACGAGCCCTTCGACTTCTTTAAGGGCAACAGCGAGCATGGCGGTCCCCGTTCCGGTCCGCCTGCCCCACCGTCTCCAGCCCAGGGCGTGTAGCAGCCACCGCACCGCCAGCAGCGCGAGCACCACCAGCAGCAGCGCGACCAGCCAGCCCAGCCACGGATGCGCGGCCAGCCACCCGGGAAACCCCCCGCGCACGAGCCTGGCCCCCGGCGGCTGGCCGGGCAGGTCACCACGTCCCCGCAGGAAGGCGTAGAGACCGGCGCAGGCCAGCACCGCGCCGGTGACGGCCAGGCCGATCCGGTTGCCGAGGTACGGTCTCATCTGACCCTCCGCCTGCGCAGCCGCACCACGACGTCGCCCGCGCACATCGCGCCCAGGCCCGCCATCCGGTCACCCACCGCCGCGCCCACCCCGCGCAGCACCGGCCCGGTCCGCTCGGCCTCGGTGAACACGGTGACCTCGACGATCCTTGAGGCGAGCCGGACCCGTGCCCCGTTCACCTCCTCCACCGACGCCGCCGCCTCCCCCAGCGTGCGGCAGAGTCCGGACCTGGTGATCCCGATCACCAGGTGCGGATCCCCCGACTCCAGCGGCACCAGTCTGGGCCGTCCCGGCAGGGCCGCGAGCCCGAGCATCAGCAGGCCCGCCGCCATGGCGAGCACCGCCATGGCGAACACGACGGGGTCCGACCAGCTCCACGAGCCGACCCCGTTGACGAGCCGCCGGTAGGGCGTTCGCGCGAGGGGCGACTCCATCAGCAGGCCCACGGTCACCGCGGCCGAGACCGACAGCACGACGGACGCCACCAGTGCCGCCGACACGCCCGCCGGGGCCCTCCCCGGCCGAAGCAGCCGCACCGACCTGCGGCGGACGTCCTGAAACTGCTCGGCCGCCCTGCCTCCCGCGCTCCCGGTGCCCGCCGAGCCCGCCAGGACGTCCTGGAGAGTAGTCGTCATTCGGTCAGGTGTACGCGTTCCGGCGGGGGCGAGGCCGGGATCAACCACCCTCTTGCGCGATCTTGGGGCCCTCCTTGCGGGAGCATTGAGCACCCTCCATCAATATGAACACTGCTCATATTCTCCCTGGTCGGGTTATCCTGCGGACATGGACGACCTCCAGCGCTACAACCGGGCCACCGCACACCTGGACCCCCCCTTCGCCGTCCTCGACCTGCCCGCCCTGCGCGCCAACGCCGAGGGAATGCTCCATCGGGCTCACGGCAAGCCGATCAGGGTCGCCAGCAAGTCCGTCAGGTCCCGGGCCGTACTCGAACGGATCCTCGCCATGGACGGTTTCACCGGGATCATGGCCTTCACCCTCCCCGAGGCCCTCTGGCTGGTCTCCACCGGAATGCGGAACGTGCTCGTCGCCTACCCCACGGTGGACCGCGCCGCGCTCGCCGAGCTGGCCGCCGAACCACTCGCCGCGCGGGAGATCACCGTCATGGTGGACCAGATCGACCACCTCGACCTCGTCGACTCCGCCGTCGCCGGCGTCCGCGACCGCCAGGAGATCCGGGTCTGCCTCGACATCGACGCGGGCTACCTCGCCTTTGGCGGCCGGTTCCGGGCGGGCGTCCGCCGCTCCCCCGTCCGCGAGAGCGACCAGGCCGCCGACCTGGCCACCCAGATCGCCAAACGCCCCGGATTCCGCCTCGTGGGCGTGATGGCGTACGAGGCGCAGATCGCCGGGGTCGGCGACGACCCTCCCGGCAAGCCCGCCCTCACCCGGGCCATCCGCCTGATGCAGACCCGCTCCCAGCGCGAGCTGATCACACGCAGGGGCCGGATCGTCCAGGCCGTCCGCCAGATCACCGACCTGGAGTTCGTCAACGGCGGCGGCACCGGCAGCATCGAGAAGACCGCCAGGGAGAGGGCCGTCACCGAGATCGCCGCCGGCTCCGGCTTCTTCCACCCCCGCCTCTTCGACTTCTACCGGGGCTTCGGCGGCCACCCCGCCGCCCTCTTCGCCCTGCCCGTCGTGCGCCGCCCCGCACCCGGCGTCGTCACGGTCCTCGGCGGCGGCTACCCGGCCTCCGGCGCCCCCGGCGCCGACCGCCTGCCCCAGCCCTACCTGCCGTGCGGGCTGCGGTACGCCCCCGACGAGGGAGCCGGCGAGGTCCAGACCCCCCTGGTCGGACAGGCCGCCGAGGACCTGCGCACCGGCGACCGGGTCTGGTTCAGGCACGCCAAGGCCGGCGAGCTCTGCGAGCGCTTCGCCAGTCTGCACCTGATCGACGGGGACAGGGTGGTGGACGAGGTCCCCACCTACCGGGGCGAGGGCCGCACCTTCCTCTGACCCACCACCCGTGCACGCGGAGCGGACACCTCGCCCATCGGCGGGTGCCCGCTCGCGTCTCATCCCCACCCTCCGGCCCCGGAGGCCCGCGCCGCCCCCGCGCCCGGAGAGACCCCCGTGTCAGGGCTCGGCGGAAACCTCTAGAAGCCCAGGTCGAGCTCGTACCACCTGCTGCACTTGTAGGTGGACCAACCCCGGTAGCTGATCTGGCAGGTCCTCACCCGCACCTCGCTGACGTCGTGCGCCTTGACGCGGAAGTACTTGGTGTCGTCATAACCGCACTGCTTCACGCGCTTGACGGCATTCCAGTCCTCGTCATCGGACGAGGCGGCCTGCACCTCGAAGTAGGCACACCGCCCGCCCCGGGCCAGCGAACGCCTGTCACCGTCGTACAACCCGCCCCGCAGCGCGAACGTGTTCTCGTCCTCGTCGTCGCCCTCGACCGAGTACTCGGCCTCGACCGTGGCCAGACCGTTCCTGGACTCCTGGTCGAAGCTGTCGTCGAAGTCGCGCGCGGCCGACGCCGGCGCCGCCGCCGCGAAGGCGGCCGGAGCCACCGTCAGCATGAGACCGGTGGTCGCCGCCACCACGACCGCAGCGCGAATGATGCTTTTCACGGATTTACCCTCCTTTTTCCTTGCTCGCAATGTTCCGCGAGCAAGGAAAAAGGCGCATGAGTAAACCCCTACTCAACTCGGGACCTCCGACCACCGGTGTCCCCACAGTGGTCAGGATCGGCGCCGGATCCGTACGGCCGGAGGCATCGAAGCACACCCACCGCCGCGCGACGGTGCCGTCCACCGGTCACGGCCGGCGGCGCCGCCACAACATGATCACCGCACTGACCGCCAGCAACGCGCCCACACCGATCAGAATCGGTGCCAGATCCGGCCGGTCGTCCGCCCACAGATCCTCGGGCTCCCCATCCAGCCTGACCGGCTTCGGCCCCGCCGCACCGGTCACCAGGTCACCGACCTGGGCGACGAAATGCTCGGCGTTCGCCCTGACCTTCGCCACACCACGCTCCGCGACCCGCTTGGGGCTCACCCGGTCCGCGATGGCGTCCACCGTCTGAGCCAACTCCGCGCGCGTGCGCTCGATCTGCCGCTCCAACTCCGCGGGATCGGTGTCCGCCATGGCTCTCCTCCCCTACTCCTTGACATCGATCAGTCTGTCAGGTCCGGACCACCCACGGCACTTCGGACAGGCCGGTAAGTTGACCCGGGAACCATTCCTCGGAGGGACACCATGAAACTCGAGCCGGGCGACGCCGCCCCGGACTTCACGCTTCCGGCCGCCGACGGCACCACCGTGTCGCTTGAGCAGTACCGCGGCAGGCGCGTCATCCTCTACTTCTACCCCGCCGCGATGACCCCCGGCTGCACCAAACAGGCCTGCGACTTCCGCGACAGCCTGGCCTCGCTCACCTCGGCCGGCCTCGCCGTGCTCGGCGTCTCGAAGGACACCCCCGCCAAGCTCGCCAAGTTCGTCGAGCGCGACGCGCTGACCTTCCCGCTGCTGTCGGACCCGGAGCTGGAGGTCCACAGGGCCTACGACGCCTACGGGGAGAAGACGATGTACGGCAAGACGACGGTCGGGGTCATCCGCTCCACCTTCGTCATCGACGCCGACGGCAAGGTCGAGAAAGCTCTCTACAACGTGAAGGCGACCGGCCACGTGGCCCGGCTCCGCCGCGAACTCGGCGTCGAGTAAATCCCTTTTTTAGCCATTTATCATGACGTTGGCACGCGTCGAGAATTGTCGTATCCGCTGCCTAGGCTTGACGCGTGCCCGTCAAATACAAATACACCCCCGAAATGCTGGCGGAGGCCGCGGCCAACTCCCTCAGCATCACCGACGTCCTCCGCCGCCTCGGCATCACCGTCGCGGGCGGCAACCACGCCCACATCAGCCGCCAGCTGAAGCGCTTCGGAATCGACACGTCGCACTTTCGCAGGGTCTCCCCCAACAGAGGGAAGCCCTCACCACGACGCAGTCGCCCGGAACAGGTTCTCGCCATACGATCGGAGGGCAGCCCTCGCCCAGACCCCGGGCAGCTCAGGCGCAGCTTGATCGAGATCGGGATGCCATACCGCTGCGCGGGCTGTAAGATCGAGGGCGTCTGGCAGGGCCAGGCATTGACGCTTCACGTTGACCATATCAATGGCAACTGGCTGGACAACAGAAAAGAAGACCTGCGTTTCCTCTGCCCGAACTGCCATTCACAGACAGAGAATTTCGCAGGGAGAAACAGGGGTCGTAGCCCAACGGTAGAGGCAACGGTTTTAGGTACCGTCCAGAGCGGGTTCGAATCCCGTCGACCCCACAAAACAATTCAAAGCCAACCGGTCGACACGAAGTCGATAGACACCAGCATAACAATATCGGCCCAGGATTCATTCTTCATAGAATATTGCCGGACCGAAAGACGGTTCGCGTCGAGATCAGCGGTCATACGCAGGGCCGTTCAACTACTGCGCGAATCCGTCCTCGCGGAGGACCGTGCCGCCGCGTCCGGTGTGGCGGGTGAGGCCGGAGACGTAGGTTCGGGTCGCTTCGCCGTGGGGGACGGCTTCGGTGAGTCACCCGCGTGAGCTCCGGTCGACCGTTCGTGGGGCCGGCGTCGCCCGGAACGGCACGATGTCCATCGCCGGACGGGAGAAATCCTGTGGGTCCGCGCGGGTAAGCGGGTGGTTCGGAGGAGATCACCGAAGCGTCCGAGCGGGCGCGGAGCGGTATCCGGTGTGGCAGGGGGAACGGGAAAACGTCAGGTCGCGCGGCGTGGTCTAAATGCCGCGCGACCCGGCGTCGTTGTGATTGATCATCACAAACTGTCTCCCTTTACTCACCCCGGAGGGTGCTCCCATAAACCATGGTGCCGCAGGGGCCGTAAAGGCTCTGTAAGTCGTGCCGGACGTGCGACCTGGGTCGTACAGCGGGCTCCGTCTTCAGGGGGAAGGGCGGTGATCCGCGCATACGTATCGTGGTGGTGTGTTCGGCAGATTACGCGCCTGGAGCAGGCGCCATCCCGGGATTACGGACGCGCTGTGGCTGAGCCCGTTCCTGCTGGTCTCGGTGCTCAATGTCCGGGCCGTCGGGACGGGTGACCTGGCGGCGTTGGGGGCGGCGAGGCTGGGGTTGTGGGGGTTCGCGGGGCTGGGGTTGTTGCTGTTCGCGCCGCTGCTCTGGCTGCGGCGGCGTCCCGTCGCGGTCTTCGCGATCATCTCGCTGACCTGTTTCCTGCAGTGGCTTCTCGGTGTCCAGCCGTTGTTCTTCAATGTCTCGGTGCTCGTCGCCATGTACGGTGTGGCGTCGCGGCGCCCGCTGCGCTGGGCGGTCGGCGCGGGTCTGGTGGTGGAGCTGGGGCTGGCTCTGGCGTTCGTCCGGTGGGCGCCGGAAGTCGACGTGAGTGCCTTCGCCACGGCCTCGGCGTTCACGGTGGCGATCTGGATCGCGGGGATCTACGCGAACACCCGTCGCCGCTATCTGGAGGGGTTGGAGGAGCGGGCCGAGCGGGCCGAGCGGGAGCGTGATCAGCAGGCCCGGTTGGCGGCGGCGGCGGAGCGGGCTCGGATCGCTCGTGAGCTGCACGATGTGGTCGCGCACAATGTGAGCGTGATGATCGTTCAGGCGGACGGGGCGGGTTACGCGATCGAGCATGATCCGGAGCAGGCGCGTCAGGCGATGCGGGCGGTCTCGGCGACGGGGCGCGGGGCGCTGGCGGAGATGCGGCGGATGGTGGGTGTGTTGCGGGCCGATGGTGTGCAGGAGGAGTACGCTCCGCAGCCGAGTCTGTCGCAGCTGGACGATCTGGTGGCGCGGGTGCGTGCGTCCGGGCTGCCGGTGGAGTTCCGGGTGCTCGGGGCGCCGCGGAGGCTTCCTGAGGGGGAGCAGTTGACCGTCTATCGGATCGTGCAGGAGGCGCTCACCAATACTCTCAAGCACGGCGGTCCGGAGAGCAGGGCCGTGGTGGAGATGGAGTACGGCGTGCGGGAGCTGCTGTTGCGGGTGACCGATGACGGTCGTGGTGCCGCGGCGCCGCGGCGAGAGGGCGGGCACGGCCTGGTCGGCATGCGGGAGCGGGTCGCGCTGTTCGGTGGGAGTGTGGAGGCGAGGCCGGGTTCCGGTGGTGGTTTCCGGGTGGTGGCGCGGCTGCCGATCGGCGAGGCCGGGCCGGGTCGGGCGGCTTGAGAGTGGGTGTCCGGGTCGGGCGTGGTGGCGATCGGACGCGTTCCGTGGAGAGCAGGACGGGTGTGGAGCGGTGAACGACCGGGTGATTCGGGTGATGCTGGTCGACGATCAGGAGTTGTTGCGTACCGGGTTCCGGATGGTGCTCGGCGCCCATCCGGGTATCGAGGTCGTCGCGGAGGCGGGTAACGGGGCCGCCGCGGTGGAGGCGGTGCGGGCGGTCGAGATCGATGTGGTGCTGATGGATGTGCGGATGCCGGTGATGGACGGGGTGGAGGCGACGCGCTTGATCCGTTCGGTGGCCGGGGGGCCTCGGGTGCTGATCCTGACCACGTTCGATCTGGACGAGTACGCGTTCGCGGCGTTGAAGGCGGGTGCGTCGGGGTTCCTGCTGAAGGACGTGCCGCCCGCCGATCTGGTGAGTGCGATCCATTCGGTGCACAGTGGCGACGCGGTGGTGGCGCCGAGTACGACGCGGCGACTGCTGGAGCGGTTCGCGGTGCATCTTCCCTCGGCGGGGGTGGCCGAGCCGGCCGCGCTGTCGGGGTTGACGGCGCGGGAGCGTGAGGTGCTGGTGCTGGTGGCGAGGGGGTTGTCGAACACGGAGATCGCCGGTCGGCTGGAGTTGGCGGAGGCGACGGTCAAGACGCATCTGGGCCGGGTGCTGGCCAAGCTGGGCCTGCGGGACCGGGCGCAGGTGGTCGTGTACGCCTACGAGTCCGGCCTGGTCACCCCGTTTTCGGCAGAGTAGTCCCACTTTCCGTACGTGCCGCGTCGTCGCGGGTCGACAGCGACTGCTTCATGGGTGATCGGCCCAGGTCGATCGGGGTGACGTGCGGAAGACAGGGTTGGCTTGCTGTCCGGCACCGAGGACGGTCGTCACGTCAATGTCGGGCTGTTCGAGCCGTCTCAGTTGTTCGCATCCTTTTGTCCTGGTCGGCCCTGCTGGGCGCCATCGGCCGAATGGCCGAGGTGGTACTGCGACGTAGGTGGTGTCTTCCCTCCCGGGTAGGCCCTGCGTAGGGCCGCAGGTCAGCCCTAATTCATGATGGATCCCGCTTTTCTCGCCAATAGCGTTTTGTACGTCATAACGCCATACGTTGTTGAGGAGAACTGCCGTGACCATCACCGGAGAGGTCGGCGCGTGGGGCGCGCGCGGAAAGGGCGCGGAGCCGGCCGTGACGGCCAGGGGTCTCACGAAGGTGTACGGCCGGGGGGACGCCGCCGTGCACGCGCTGCGCGGCGTGGACGTCTCGTTCTCGTCCGGCGCCTTCACCGCGATCATGGGGCCCTCGGGGTCGGGCAAGTCCACGCTGATGCACTGCCTGGCCGGGCTGGACACGGTGAGCGGCGGGCAGGTGCGCATCGGGGACGTGGAGCTCACCGGTCTCAACGACAGGCAGCTCACCCTGCTCCGCCGCGAGCGGATCGGTTTCGTCTTCCAGGCGTTCAACCTGCTGCCGACGCTGACCGCCGAGCAGAACATCCGGCTCCCGCTGGAGATCGCCGGGCGGCTGGCCGACCCGGAGCTGTTCGACCTGGTCGTGGGGACCGTGGGGCTGCGTGACCGGCTGGGGCACAAACCCTCCGAGCTGTCCGGCGGCCAGCAGCAGCGGGTCGCGGTCGCCCGTGCCCTGATCAGCGGGCCGCAGGTCATCTTCGCCGACGAGCCCACCGGCAACCTGGACTCGCGGAGCGGTGCCGAGGTGCTGTCGTTCCTGCGTACGTCGGTGCGCGAGCTGGACCAGACGATCGTGATGGTCACCCATGACCCGGTGGCGGCCTCCTACGCCGACCGGGTGGTCTTCCTCCGTGACGGCCTGCTGGTCAGCGAGCTGGTGGGGCCGACGCCGCAGTCGGTGCTGGACACGCTGATGAAGCTGGAGGCGTGAGGTGCTGAGGACGACGCTGGCCGGGTTGCGCGCGCACCGGTTGCGCCTGCTGCTGACGTCGCTGGCGATCGCGCTGGGTGTGGGCTTCATCGCGGGGACGTTCGTACTGACCGACACCATCGAGGCGGGTTTCACCCAGAAGTTCGCGGCGGCGGCCGACCGGATCGACGTCGCGGTGCTCCCGCTGCCGGACAGCGGCGGCGAGGCTCCGGTCCTCTCCGACGCGACCCTGGAGAAGATCCGCGCCACGGAAGGCGTCGCCGACGCCCAGGGGCTGGTGCGGGGCACGTCCGCCCTGATCGGCAAGGACGGCAAGGCGGCCGGTGACTACCCCACGGTGGGGATCTCGCTGCCCGAGGGCGCGCTGAACCGTACCTCGATCGTCAGCGGTACGGCGCCGAGGACCGCGAAGGAGGCGGTGCTCGACGAGGGTACGGCCAGGACTCGCGGTTTCAGGGTCGGTGACACCATCGCGGTGCTCGACTCGGAGAACGTCAGGCACGAGTTCACCCTGGTGGGCCTGTTCGACATCGGCCTGGACCAGGAGATCGGGTACAGCGGCGCGGTCGGCTACACCACCGGCACGGCCAGGGAGATGACCGGGCAGCGGGGGTTCAGGGAGGTCGACGTCACCGCCGCCGAGGGGGTCTCCCAGGAGACGCTGCGCGCCTCGGTCGCGGCTGCCGTGGGGGCGGGTCACCAGGTCAAGACCGGTGAGCGGTACGCGGCAGACCTGGCCAAGGCCAACGGCGCCAGCAGCGAGTTCCTCACCCTGGGCCTGCTGCTGTTCGGCGTGGTGGCGATGTTCGTGGCCGCGCTGGTCATCTACAACACCTTCAACATCCTGGTGGCCCAGCGGACCCGTGAGATGGCGCTGCTGCGCTGTATCGGGGCGACGCGCGGGCAGGTCTTCGGCTCGATCGTGCTGGAGTCGGCGGTGGTCGGCCTGCTGTCGTCGGTGCTGGGCCTGCTGCTCGGCTACGGGATGGGGGCGGGAGCGCTGGCCGTGCTGACCGCGGTCGGCGCGCCGCTGCCGTCGGTCGCGGCCTCTCTGACGCCCCGTACGATCGTGCTGGGCCTGGTCATCGGCCTGACCGTCACGGTCTGCGCGGCGCTGCCGCCCGCCAGGTCGGCGACGCGGGTGGCGGCGATCGCGGCGCTGCGCTCGCAGGCCGAGGAGCAGACCTTCAGGGCCGGCCTGGTACGGATGATCTTCGCGGCGCTCTTCCTGGTCTCGGGCACGGGGATCACCGTGGCGGGAATGTTCATGGCGCCCGGGGAGTCCGCGCTCGTCGTGGTCATGGCCGGTTGCTCGCTCATCTTCCTGGCGGTGCTGACCCTCGGCCCGGTGATCGTGAAGCCGCTGTCCGCCTTCGCGGGCTGGGTTCCGGCCAGGCTCTTCGGGGTGCCGGGCAGGCTGGCCGTGGACAACTCCCGGCGTAACCCGAAGCGGTCGGCGACCACCACGGTGGCGCTCACCGTGGGCGTGACGCTGATGACCGTCATCTCCGTCCTCACCGGCACCATCCGGGTGACGTACGCCCATCAGCTCGACGAGCAGTTCCCGATCGACTACCTGGTGCAGAGCCAGGATCGCAGTTCGGAACTGCCCCGGGCGATCGCCGAGGAGCTGCGGACCAGGCCCGAGCTGACCGCGGTCGTCGCGTTCCGGTCGAGCACCGCCAGGCTCGCGACCGGGGACGAGAAATACGAGGTGGGGACGTTCACCCCGGCTCCGGGTTTCGCCCCGAAACTGGACGCGGGCTCGGTCGACCGGCTCGTGCCGGGCACGGCGCTGGTCGCGGACCATGTCGCCGAGCGGCTCAAGGCCGGGGTCGGTGACCGGATCACCGTGCGGACGGCGAAGGCGGGTGCGGTCGAGCTGTCGATCGTGGGCGTCTCCGACCAGGAGTCGGGCCTTTCCGGTGTGACGGTGCCGGAGCGGGAGTTCGACCGCTACTTCGGCGAGGTGGGTGACAGCCGGGTGATCGTCAACCGCTCCGACGGCGTGGATCCCGACCGGGCGCTGCTGGCCGTCGAGGCGGCGGCGCGGCCGTACCCGACGGCGAAGGTCGCCAGCTCGACGGAGGTGCGGGGCGAGTTCGACGAGGCGCTCGACATGATACTGATGATCATCACGGGGCTGCTCGGCCTGGCGGTGCTCATCTCCCTGCTGGGCATCGCCAACACGCTCTCGCTGTCGGTCCACGAGCGCACCCGCGAGTCGGCGCTGCTGCGGGCGCTCGGCCTGACCAGGCCCCAGCTGCGGCGGATGCTCTCGGTCGAGGCGCTGGTCCTGGGGCTCATCGGCGCGCTGGTCGGCGTGGTGCTGGGCATCGGGTTCGGCTGGGCCGCCGCGCGGACGATGACCGAGAACGTCATCCTCCAGTTGCCGGTGCCGCAGATCCTGTCCTTCGTGGCGCTGTCCGGCCTGGCCGGGGTGCTCGCCGCGGTCCTGCCCGCCCGGCGCGCGGCCCGCGCCTCGGTGGTGGGCTCGCTCGCGAGCGGCTGAGCGCCGCCGGGCCGTGAGTTCGCGAGCGGGCCCGAGCGTGAGGTGAGGCCCGGCGGAACCGGGCAGGTTGGGCATGGTGGCCGGGACGTCTCCGTTATCGGGGGCGGCGTCCCGGCCACTGCTCCGCCACCGTCTCGGGGTTGAGCAGCGGCCGGATGACGATCTCGCCGGTGGCCCTGTCGATGACCACGCACCCGGAGCCGACGGTGTCGGGCAGCACGCTGGGATCGTCGGAGTCGGGCTCATTCGACCAGGCGACATAGCCCTCTTGAAAGGCATAAATCCTGATTTCGACGGCGGCGCCCGCGCTGCGGACACCATTGAAGTACTCCTCCGCCACCGCCCTGGCCTGGTCCGGGTTCACAGCCGCCGCCCCTCCCTGTCGATCACGACGCAGAACACGCCGGTCACCGACTCGTACGGCGGCTCCACCGCCATGTGTCCCCGCTGCCCGTCGATCCAGATCACCTCGCCGTCGAAGTTCACCGCGTTCCACGCGTGGCTGCCCCCGGCCGGCCAGCGGTTGATGACCACGGCCGAGGAGCCGTGCCCCCCGGCCAGCAGCGCCTGCGCGATCGGCAGGTAGGCGTGGCGCCCCTGCCCCACGTACTGGAAGCGCTGTCCCAGCCACCGCTCCGCCCTGGCCACTCCCCCGGCCTCGCCGCTGAGCAGCGGCCTGCCGACCCGGTCGTACTCGGGCCGCCGGGGCGCGGCCACCGCCGGGGCCCCGTACCAGGTGGAGAGCACCGACAGCGCGCAGTCGATCGCGTTGGTGGCCCGGAACGGGTCGTCGGCCGGCCCGGTCCCGTTGATCAGCCTGATCCACATGCCGCGCGGGTCGGGGAAGCGGCGCGGAGTGCCCTGCTCGGTGACCGGGACGGCCCGCAGCATGTCCTCCTCGGTCTGCGGATCGGGCCTGGCCAGCCCGCCCGCCACCCCGTACGGCCGGCACTGGTCCAACCGGGCCGGCCCCCAGCGCATCCGCTCCCGCTCCCGGGGCACCGCCGCCGGCGCCTGGAACTCCAGCTCAAAGTCCCGCCACCGCTGCCCGTCCACGGTCACCACGGGGTTGTAGACCCCCGAGGCCAAACTCCACCCACTCACCGCTCCCCCGTCCCCCGACCTCTGGGAGCCAGATAGTAGAGCGGCTCCCGGCGCGGCACGGCGGAGTTGACCATTTACGGGGGCGGTGACCAGGGTCTTGCCGTTCCCTGGGGGATTTGGCACGCCGACAGCGTGCCAAATCCCCCAGATCATGGAAACCACTGCTTTTGGCCCTCCGCCTCGCACAACGCGACACCAACGAACGGCCCCCGACCTCACCACCTCGCCGCGCTCTTCAATCGCGACCGGCTCCCCCAGCGCCGCGTTTCGCGATCGAACGGGTCGGCCCACGGGACCGGCCCGGTAGATCGATAGGTTGGTTTTGCCAGATTTTGCCCAAACAGGAGCCGCGAAGCAGGAATGACCCTCGGTGACCAGATCAGCGCCCTCGTCCTCCAGGCGGCTCGCCGGCTGAGCGACGCCTGCGACTCGGGCGAGGTGCCCGGAGCCGCGCTCGCCGTCGCGGCCGGGGGGACGACGGTGCTCGAAGCCGCGTTCGGGCTGGCCTCGGTCGGGGACGGCGTCGCCACCACGGTCGACACGCCCTTCAGCCTGGCCTCCGTCACCAAGCCCATGGTCGGCACGGCACTGGCCGTCCTGGCCGAACGTGGCGCGCTCGATCTGGACGCCCCGGTGTCGCGTTACCGGCCGCTGCCCGGCCACGAGGCGGTCCCCACCCTCCGGCAGGTCGCCAACCACACCGGTGGTCTCCCGACGTTCCTCAGGTTCTTCTACGGCGACGAGATCGATCGGGCGCCGAGCAGGAACGACCTGCTGCGGACCTACGCCCGTGTCGTGTTCCCGCCGGGGGTCCGGCAGACCTACTCCAACGTCGGCTACGAGCTGCTCGGCGCGGTCATCGAGGAGGTCACCGGCTCCCCGTTGGCGGACGCGCTCTCCGAGCTGGTCTTCGAACCGCTGGGGATGCGGTCGGCCCGGTTCGGTGAGCCGGACGGCGGCCTCGGCGCCGCGCGGCGCCACACCTCGTCGGGCTCGGCGTACCCGCCCTACGTCACCGGGCACGGCGCGGCGGCGGAGGCCTGGTGCAGCGTCCGGGACCTGCTCCGTTTCGGGCTCGCGCACGCGGGCGGCACGAGCCCCCTGCCCGCCGAGGCGCTCGCCGCGAGCCGCCGTCCCACCGCGCCGTGGCCCGGGGCCGACGGCTACGGGATCGGCTGGGGCGTGCGGCGCCACGGCGACCTGTCCGTCGCCTTCCACGGCGGCAGCATGGGCGGCGTGGCCGCCTACCTGGTCGCGGTCCCCACGGCGGGGATCGTGATCGCGGCCCTGGCCAACGTGCAGAGCGGCAGGGATCTGCTGATCTCGGTGGCCAACGACATCCTGTCCGCCCTGCTGCCGGGTTTCACGCCGCTGGCACGCGCAGGCGGTTCACCCGACGACGACCTGTCCTCCGTACCGGCCACCGAGGTCGGCGGCGCGTGGTCGGGAAGCCTCGACCTGCCCTCGGGGGCGGTGCCGCTCTCCCTGTCGATCGCCCCGGACGCCTCCGGCACCGCCAGGTGGAACTCCGCCGAACATGCGATCACCGGGCTGCGCGTCACCGGATCCTCCGTCACCGTGGAGCTCGACGGCCTGGTCGACGCCCCGGACCTGGCCGCGCGGCCGCACGCCCCGGCCCTCTGGCTGCACCGTACGGCGGCGGGGCTCGCGGGCGGTCTCGCGGCCGTCGGCGTCCAGAACGCCGACCATCCCCTGCAACCCGACATCGTCGTCCGGCCCGCCTCGATCCGGCGGGCCTGATCCGCCCGGCGTTCCCTTCCTGTCCACCTGCGAGCGGAGGTACCCGTCGAACCCCGCTTCGAAGCGATCGATCATCTGGTTACCCTGCTCCGTGGTGAGAGCCGAGGGGATCGGGCCCTCTCTCTCCTTTTGGATGCCGTAGGAACGCCAAGCAGCCGGTGCGGTGCCCGGCACCTTCTCAGCGCCATTCAGGTTCGGCCGGTTCGAGCAGGGCCTCGGCCAGTATCCGGGCCAGCCAGTCCTGGAAGTCGCCCACGCTCCAGCCGCAGATCTCGGTGAACCGTTCAAACAGCTCGAACGAGGTCAAGGCGTAAATCTGATCGGCGGCCCGCTCGACGGTCAGTCCGGTGCGCAGCGCGCCGATCGCGGCCAGATCCTCGGCCGGGCCCCGGCTGCCTACCAGTCGCTGCTGTTCGGTGCTCGCCAACAGGTCACTCAATCCGGCATCGGCGGCTGCCGCGGCGCGCAGCACGCGATGCACCGGGCCGACGCGTTGAAGGATCGTCACAGCCATCGCCGCGAACATGGACAGTTTCCGTACCGGATCGGGCTCGGCGATGATCGCCTGCACCTGTGGCCGGGCGCTCTGCGGGACGGGTTGCGCGTCGCCGGCCAGAGTGACGTCGTAGACGACCTTCGCCAGGCCGGGCTTGCCGCCGGGGCAGGCCGAATACAGGGTCTGCACGACGACCCCTGCGGTCTGAGCCACGTCGGCCATCGTCGTAGCGGCATAGCCACGCTCCAGCATGAGCGTCCGGGCGGCCTCGGCGATCCGCAGCCGGGTCGCCTCGGCATTCTGACGCCGCAGGTCGCTGACGTATCGCCGCTTGGGTTTCTCGCTCATCGGGAACCATCGTGCCAGAGTATTGACTAGAACATATTCAAATGAAATGGTGCTGATCTAGCCAATTCGTAAGGCTCAGTGCCGGAGGTGGACGAGCATGCGCCCCTTGCTGCTGGAGATCGTTCGAACGACGGCGACGTCACTCCTCGGCCTGTTCGCCGGCGGTGTCCTCTTCACCGTGCTCGCTCCGTCGCTGCGCGGGCTCCCCGGACCCGCCTACGTGCGGTACTGGCAGGCGCTCAACACCGACTACGGCCGTGCCATGCCGGTGCTCCTGCTCACCTGCCTCGCATTACTCCTGGCGACGTGCGTACTGTCGTACCAGCGTGGTTGGCTCGTCTTCGGACTCGGCATCGCCGCCCTGCTGCTGGTGACGGGCACGATCGTGCTCACGGTGACCCAGCTGGAGCCGCTCAATCAGCTCGCGAGCTCCTGGAATGCCGATCAGCCGCCGACCGGCTGGGCGGATGCCCGCGAACGCTGGTGGAACCTGCACACGGCACGCACTGTGATGGCGGTGCTGGCCTTCGCCGGACTCCTGATCGCCCAGACGGTCGACCGGGGCAGCAGCAGAACCGTCGATACCGCAGATCCGGCCGTACAGTCCGCGCGGGTCTCCAGTCGATCCTGATGGCCACAGCGACCGTTTCGAATCGCGATCGTCCCTGCGATCATTCAGCAGGTAGAGCGAACAACCGGGGTAATGCGCTCATTGAAGAGCAGGGCACCAATTCAAGGGGCCGACACGCCGTCGCGTCCAAAGCCGACCAGGCCCTACCAAGGGACGGAGGACTGGTACGAGCTGCGACGCGATGGTCTACGACGTATGGCGCATCGGTACGCCTCCTCGGAGAAAAGTATTGGTTCGCGAACCTTCGAGATGGTTGCTGGAGATAAGCGAAGGGACCGACAGGTCATATGCCTGCGGTCCCCTCGGGTAAGATCCACTGCACTGGTCTCACCGTGCGTTTCCACCGCCCGCCCGTGTTACCAGACCAAGCTAACGGTTGGCGACACGTCCGAGCATGATGCGCCAGGCGCCAAGGCTTACACTATGCCCTGCGGCCACCGCATGATCTTTAGTTGTCTTCACAAACTCCGGATGACCGCGCGGTAGCGCTGCGGCGCTGGTGCATCATCAGTCACTCCACGCCCAATGCCTTCCTGACGCGAAGTGCCACTTCGTCGATGCTTCCGATTCCCCGCCACGCACCTTCCAGCTCTTCATGGCCCCCTACAAGTTTCGAGCCGCTATCGAAAATCACTCCTTGAGGGTCAGCCGTCGCCAGAATGGCTCCGTCCGGTAGGCCGTTCCTCGCTCCTTCGATCCGGGGAGCTTGTCTTTGGTCCGGGAAAAGGAAGAGCATCACCTTCGTGTCGGCGGGTATAGCTTTCCGGAAGTCATCGAGAGATGTGCGAGGTATTCCGCTGCGGTAGAGACCGCCTTGATCCAGGTCCAGGTAAACGCGGCCGTCACTGACAAGCCCCCTGTCTTTTATTGTCGAGTCGACACGGACGCGCATGACGACACGCTTGTCCGGGTATGGATCTTCTGGAATATCGTATATGTCTCTCCCTTGCTCGAACCCTTCGACGCTGCCAATGATTATGCTTTCGTGGTCCCGAGATTTTACCAGCTCTTCGGGCGTATCCATGTGGGGGTAGTCGAATTTACCTGATCGAAGTGGCGATGTATCTATTTTGCTTTGCGTCCCGATCGCTTGCGTACTTCTTTCTGCTGAAGGTCGTGATACGCCTTCGCTTCCGCAACCCAAGGTTGCGAAGATGGGTAGCATCAGAGCGATCGCGAGACGAGGTTTCAATGATTTCAAGTGACACTCCCCGGGCGGTGTTATTTGCTAGAACCAGGCGTCGACATGAGCGATGTGATGATAATTATAAGTTCGAGTCCACAGCTCTCCGTCTGCCCACAGGCCGTCCCGCATGCAGTCAGCACCCTCCGGGGGCACGACCATCTCGCTGTAATGTGCCAGGCCGACGGTGTGTCCGATCTCATGGCAGGCGGTCTTGGTGTATTGGTTTTCTGCGCGCAGATAGGCCGCGCCGTCGATTCTGTTCTTGTCGACTACCGCACGGAATCTGTCGCACCGCTCCTCGTAAGGAGGGTCCCAATAGATGTCGCAGTCGGTGCCTCCAAACTTGACACCGCCCAACCCGTAATTCATCCATACTACATCGGTCTGTCCGGCCCCACTGAGGTTGCATGTCGTGTGTAGCTGAGTTACGGCGTCGGTGTACCCATTGAGATAAGATATAGCTGATTCCATATTATCTCTGAGGTTGCTCGGAACGGTTCCGGCGTAGCAGTAGATGTGATTTCCCCCGTCTGGATGGTTCCCATCGAATGGCCACGTGTCCGCGTTTGCGCTGGGAGCCAGTACTGCAAGGCCGGATATGAAGATTAGTAATGCTGCAAGGATTCTGGTTAGTTTGCCGATGGAATTTCTTGCCACTCTTTCCAAGGTAACGCCTTTCCGGAGAGGGGGTGTCCTGCGAATGCGCTATAAGATCATGTCTATCAGAACTAATTGTCGACCTCAAGATCGAACCTCGTTGCGAGATGATCACTGACGGTAATATTTTGGCGGCCCGTAGATGGATTTATCAAAATTTACCAACAAGATCAATGCTGATTTATTTTAAATTCCTTCCTTTGTGGTGATCGTCAAGTTACGGCAGTTACTTTTTTATGTCTTTACAGTAAGGAGGATTGGGGATTATTGAGGCTGAACTGGTGGTGCCGTAGCTGCCGATATGCCTCAACCGCTGGAGTGGGTTGACATCACGAGGCATGTATGGGGTGGTGAGTTGCCCGCAAGACGAAGAACTTTCCATGCAGAACCTCAGAGCTTGTCGGAGCCGAGCTGCTCGATCGCCTTGGTGTAGCGGTCGGTCACATGGCCCTGCGCCGCTGCTTGAAGCTCGCCCCTCAGGAGCCGACCGACGCGCAGCGGGAGCTGTTCAGCGCGCCCACATCGGAGCACGCCTCGACCGAAGACGCCCGAGGAGCGATCCGGTCCGGTTGCTCGCGCCGAAGGACGACGTCCTCATTGGTCATGGGCTCAGATCACCTGCCGGTTCCGAGTCGGTGCCGGAAGCCGCCGTCGAGGCGCTGGAGGGCGGGAGGGTCGGCTGTTCCTGGGACTGGCGTTCCAGGGCCTGCAGCCTCCTGGCCTGCCTGAGCAAAATCCGCCGCTGCTTGTCGGGCATGCGCTTGATCTGCATGACCTCCCGCAGTGCGTACGCGGCTTCGGACATGTGGCCTTTGTTGATCAGCCAGACGATGAGCTGCGGGCCGCCCCACCACTGCCCGCTGCGCCAGTAGGCCTCAGCGCGTCGCCGATGTCGGTCGTCATCCGGGGTTCGGTCGCCGGGATGGCAGGCGGGGCAGAGGGCGGGAGGTTTGCCGCCCGGTGAGGTTCGGCGGGCGAAACAGCTGGCGGCGGGCCGGGATGCCGGTGCCCGTCTTGAAACGCTCCCAAAAATCCCATGTATGCCCACGCCATCGGGTACCGAGACTTCTGCCATCCCACCGGACGGTACGAAGCCCCGCCCGGGGTGGCTAGTGCTCCGTTCCTCAAAGCAGGTCGCGAACGCGTGGCCGAAACCCCGATGTCGAGGTGGCCTTTCCGGCGTCCTGAGTCAACGTGGATCTGTGCGTCCGATGAGGAACGTCGCGCTAGGCGGCTTGACGCTGGAGTTCGGGGAAGCAAGCGATCCAGAGAGCGCGGACGGGCGGTGGCAGCATCAACTCCGGCCACAGTCTGCGCAGCATCGCGGCGTTCGTCACCTGGTCTCCTTCGGGTGGGACTTGACGGCCGACGTCCTCGGATCGAAGAGCCTCCTCATGGCCGTGCCAGGGTGAGAAGGCCGCAGCCGTAGGCTTTCGCCCGGCCGATGCCCGTGGTGAAGGCCGCCCAGAAGGCATCGGGGTCGGTGATCGCGAGGCGGCCTTCGAAGCGCACCGGCGTCACGGTCACCTGCCCCTTGGCCCGGCGCCCGCTCCCCCGAGGCAAGGTGTTGACCCGGATGTCTGCCCTGCCCGAACCGCTCTTCTCGATCAGGAAGCCGTGCCGCTCACCCTGCTGGTCGAGCCACTGGAGCTGCCCCTCGGGGTCACCGATGGGAACGCGCTTGCCGCGCGGTCTGTCCGTTGCGGAAATCCGCTCGCTCGGGATGCTCCGGGTCGCGCTGGCGACCAGCCGGAACGAGAATCGACGGCCCGCATGCAGGATGTCCCGTATCTCGCTGAGGTCCCGGGTCCTGGCCTGCTCCGCGAGGTAACCGGCGGGCAGTCTGGACCAGTCTGGCGGGGTCTCCGACTGCACGTAGAGCACGGGAGGTCGCCCGGGATCCGCGTCCCAGCGCCAGAGGACGCCATGGGCCAGACGGCCGGGGCCTTCGGCATCACCGAAGCCCTCCATGACGCGTCGATGGACCTGCTGGAGGTCGGCCAGGTCGCGCAGGACATCGGGAGAGATCAGGTTGGGGGCGAGGCGGCTCAGGTGCATGCCTGTTCCTTGAGACTGGGCAGCAGGTCGAGGGTGAGGGGCACGAAGTCCGTACGGACGTAGCGGGGGGCGAACTGCCGGTTGCCCCAGGCGAAGGAGACCGGATGGTCGTGCCGCAGGTGGGCGCTCGGGCTCGGCTCGCTGTCGCAGCTGATCCGGAGCATCTGTGGCTTCCCCGATTCGGCGTCGTGACGCGCTTTCCTGACGGCCTGCGCTCGCCGTTCGAGCCACGGGTGTTTCCTGATCGCCTCCGTGGCGGGCAGGTCCGTCAGCCCGAGGAACAGATCCGGTGGAGCCGCGAATGCCTTCCGGCCGAGGAAGAGCGGGAACACCGGCTTGGCGAGACCTTCCGCCGCCTGCTCGATGTGCTCGGCCGAGCCTTCCAACGCCACGAGAAAGCAGGCGTCTGCGAGGTAGTGCCGCTCGGAGACGATGGTCCGGGACGATTTGCCGTCGGTGGTGGGGACGTTCTGGGTGGTGTGATAGTCACGCTCCACCTGCCCCTCTCGATCGCAGCGGACGGCCATGCCGAAGGCGGCCAGGTGCCTGATGTCACCGTCGCGAGGCACTCCGAGCGCGGCGGCCAGCAGGCCGACGATGCCTGACTTGCTGGGCTCGGTGCCGGTGTCACGGCGCTCGAAACGAGACTGCACTCCCCAGGACTGGAGTGGCGCGTCGAGGCCGAGCAGGAGCGTCGCGGTGTTCATGCCAGTGCCCGGGTGATGTCGTCGACCAGCTCGGTCACCGTGCGGACCTGCGTCAACTCGGTGTCCACCTTGGCGTCGATGGAGAGAAGCCGGGTGGCGACGATGTTCTCGTCCCCGTACGCGGTGGCGATCCGGTCGAACTGGCTCAGGAACGCGTCGGCGGACGCCTGGATGATGCCCTTCTGGAAGGTGCCCTTGACCGGGTCAGCGAACGCGTTCGCCAGGTTCCAGACACCGTGCCGGCGGACGACGGCCAGGATCAGCGAGGGCGGGTTGTGCGCGGCCATGGAGTTCTGCTTGCCGCTGGGGATCGCGTGAATGAACGCCTGGAGCCAGGCGCGAGCCGCATGGTGGACGAGGTCGGGGTCTTCCGGCAGGTTCTTGCTGAACTGCACCAGGTCCAGGTTGGCGTAGCGGTAGTAGCAGGCCGCGTTGAACTCGACGGTCCCGATCATGTCCGCGCCGCTGTCGCCGTCTCGCTGCAGATCGTCGACGGCGGTGAAGTAGTCGTACTCGCCCGCGACCGCGTGAGTGGAGATGGCGTGGGCGACCTGGCTGGCCGCGTTCACGCTGAAGTCCTTGTTGTTCGCGATCATGCGTCCGAACAGGGCGATGTCGACGGCCTTGGAGGCGTCGATCAGGTCGTACAGTCCGGCGATCTCGGTCTTCTTCTTGCTCTTGGCCTTGGCGGCGCCGGCCTTCGTCTCCTTTGCCTCCTTCGCCTTCTGCGGGACGAGGGCGAGTAGCGCGTCGTAGTTGCTGTCGCACACCTCCGCGAGGAGTTCCACCGCATTGGAGCGGAGGAAGAGCGAGTATTTGCTGTTGTTGTCCTTGTCGGTCGGCAGACCCAGCTCTTCCAGGGCCGTACCGGCCACGGTGCGCGCCTCGGCGAGGTCGTGTCCCCGATCCGCGAGAAGCTCCGCGGCCTTGTCCGCGAAGTCCTTGCTCCGCTTGCCGGTGGTGATGCCGTAGTCCGGCAGGAGGAGGCGGGCCGATCTCTTGAGGCACTGGCTGGAGACCCGGGCCCGGCGCACGTCACCGAAGACGGCCGACTTGGGCGCGCCGCTGTCGTCCCTGTTCAGGTTTGACGGGGCGAAGGACTGGAGGATGTGCAGTTCAATGATCATGATGTCTCCTCGTCGCCGGAGAGGCTGACGGATCGGGCGTATGCCGTGTGTGCCATGCGGTCGTAGTCGCGAAGCCAGCGCAGACGGACGCTCTCCCCGTAGGTGAGCCCGTCATGGCGAAACTGGGTGTTCTCCCAGTTGAGGACGTCACGGAGAAGCTGCGCGTAGTTGATCGAGATACCGTCGAGCAACGTGACGGCCTGGCGGAGATGATGGTCGAGACCCGTCCGAGGGGACCCGAGCAGGACCTTGAGACGGGTATCTGTGGGACAGGAGTCGACGTCGCCGTGCTTCTGGGCTCTGTACACGCCGAGAGAGGCCCCGAGGCTGCGGTGCGCGGAGGAGTGTTCGCGGTGGTCGGCGAAAAGCCCGGCAGTAAGGAAAACATCGGCCATCTGCTTCTCAGTGACCCAGTCCGGCAGTACGGCCAGGAGAGGCGAAACGGCTCCGACCGAGGGAAGCTGACCCGTCTTGTAACGGCGTAGCTCGGCCAGCGCTCCCAGGTCCCCCTTACCTCCTCTCGCCTGCACGAGTGCTTTGAGAGCACTGGCGAAACGCTCCGCCCACCGGTCGGACTGAGAATCGTCGCTGGTCATGCGGTCACTCCAGGGGCGGCATCGAGTGTGGCGAGGGCTCTGCGGAGCCGGAAGGTGACGGTGTTGGCCACCTTCGCGCGGATGGCGAGATTCCGCGTGCTGGTGGTGCCGGTGGCCAGCATCCGGTTGAGCGCGCTGGTCGCGGCGGCCTCCACCGCACGCCTCCACGACCGCTTCGCCTCCTCGTACTCTCCCTCGGCCAGCAGGTGAGCCAGACGGTCGTACTCGGGAGTGAGGGCGGCCCAGTAACTGGCGAGCTGGACCGGCCGCCAGTCTCTTTTCTTCTCCTCCTGGAGCTCGATGCGGGTCTTGAACTCGCCGCGCAGCCGCCGCGCCTGCTCGAAGAGCAGGCTTCCCACCTCCTCGGCGGTACGGAGGGCGAACTCCAGGACGGTAGCGGCCTCCGTCTCGGCGGGGTCGAGCAGACGTGCGGGGAGCACGATGTCCTCCGCGGCCCAGGTGATGAGCTTGGACTGCTTGTTGACCAGGCCGTAGGCGGTGACCGGGATGAGCTGCGGCAGCTTCAGTCCCGCGGCCTTCTGCGTCTCCCTCAGCCACGCGAACGTCCTCGGCGGAACTCCGCCCCGGGGTTCGAGAGCGCCCGAGCGCGCGACCAGCGCGTTGGCACTCCGCCAGAGCGCCCGTTCCCGGTCGATCCGGAGCGGCGTCACCTTGTCGCTGTAGAACGCCATGTGCTGATCGACATGGCTGAGCTGGAACTCCTTGTGCAGGGAATCGCCGGGGCAGATGACGACCTCGCCGATCGCGACGCTTCCGTCCTCGTTCTGGGTACGGCGAAGCCAGACACGGCGCGACTGCCAGGTGAGCAGGGCGGTCCAGCCTTTTGGCACGACCGCCTTGCGGGGCATGGCCGAAAGCTGCGGGCGTTCCCACACGGGGGCATCGCCGGCCAAGGTGTTCATCGGCCGCCGCCCTGGCTCGTACGCGGGAAGGTTGAGCATGAGGGTCTCGAAGACCGTCATCCCTCTCACCAGAAAGACCGCTCCGCGAGCGCAGGGGGCAGCGGTCGATGACTTGTCCTGCGTCGCCCCCGGAGTCTTGGTCCCGCCCAGGTCGAATGCCTGCACAGTGACCAGCCAGCGAGCGGCTTCGGCGGGGGTGAGCGTCACGCGGGTGTCCGACGTCGTGTGGTCGAACAGTGTGACGTTGTTTCCGGATGATTTGTAGGGCACCAACAGCGCCGCCGATTTGGGCTGGGCCGTCGCGAGCTCGCGGCACTGGTAGAACGGCTCGTCCCCGAACAGGTCGAACCGATGCTTCAGCGGCCCCAGGTAGTCGAGGATCTGCTCGATGGGAAACTCTCTGGCCTGCCAGATCTGCTTCCAGACGGCGCCGTCAATCGGCTTGAGAGCTCGGTGGAGCATAGCGATGGCCAGCCGGTAGAGAGCCGCTGTCATCGTGGGAGACTCTCCCCCGATCCCCGGCAGCTTGTCCGCCTGCCTGAACAGATCGATCAGGGAGACGTCGTCGGCTTGACCGAGGATGGGAATCCACCGCTGGTCGACCAGGTTGAATGACTCCATGCTCCTGTTTCCAACGAGTCTTGGATAGGCAAAGAAAGATCTACGTGAGCAGGTTAGAGATACCTGGCACGAAGAACCTTTGAGAATGCCGAACCGCTCTGCCCGCTTGACCTGTCGATCCCACCGCGGTATAGATCGGCCCCAACCCCACCAGGGGTGTGGACCAGAGTCGTGGATCGCACACGCACCCGAATCCGAACACGCCCCGCAGCGCGGGGGTCATGAAGGAGTCTCAGCTCCTTACGTCAGCTTGCTCGCCTGGAGGCCGAGGATCTCGTCATAGGTGACCTCGTAGTTCCCGATCTGGGCTCGACCGCCTTTCAGGACGAGATCTCTGTGATCGCGGAGCCAGGGTGTCCACCGCCAGGCCGAGCAGGGTTCGCGGCCAAGCAGTTCCCTGGCGAACGCGATCGGCATGGACACCGACAGCGACGACTGGATGAGTGCTTGCTCCATCCTGCGGTTGGGGCTCTTCTTCAGCGAGAAGGCATCGCCGCCCGTGACCGGGCGGACCATGCCTTCGCTCACCTCCTCCAGCAGGACGATGTTCACGGACGGCAGGCCCAGGCGGGTCACCTGCGAGTCCTTCTCCTCGTTCTCGGCGAGTTCGGTCATCAGGTGCAGCCTGTCCCCCTCGGGACCGGGGACGCACCGGTTGCCGGCCAGCAGTTCCTCGGCCTCGCGCTTGTTCGTTTCCTCCTCGACCGCCGCCGCATAGGCATCGATGTCCGCCGGACCGAGGTTCGATGGCTTGTCCTCGCCGTAGACCTCCTCGGTCAACGTACGGATGTCGCCAGGCAGGTTAATCTCCGCTCGCCCCTTCTCCCGGAGGTTCTTCAACGCGTACCAGGACGCGATGAGCAGACGGGCGCCGTAAACAATCTTGCTCTCCTCCGGGAAGTCGACCGGATCGACACCCGTCACGCCGGTGACGACGAGCGTGGGGGCGACGAAGCCGCGTCTGGCCTCCGGTGCACGCTCGTGGCGGTGCAGGCGACCGGCCCGCTGGAGAAGGAGGTCGATGGGCGCGTGGTCGGTGACCATGAGATCGAAGTCGATGTCGAGGCTCTGCTCGACCACCTGGGTGGCGATGACGATCTTCCTCTTGGGCCGCCTTCCCTTCTTCCCGAACAGCCGCAGCACCTGCCGCTCCAGCTCGTGCCGCCGGGCGTGGGGGAAGCGCGCGTGAAAGAGGATCAGATCTCTCTTCGGGATGCGCGCCTTGCGTAACGCCCGGTAAAGCGACTGGGACCGGCCCACCGTGTTACGGATCACCGCCACACACCCGCCGTCGGCGGTCACCGTGGCCAGCCACCGGGCCAACTCCTCGTCACTGTCGTGCACGTGGCTGAAGTCCAGGCTGACCGGGCTGTCCTGCGGCGGATCCGGCTGACGGGGCCTCAGGGCGGTGGCCGTACCCCAGCTCACCAGCGGGTACGGCGCCTTGTCGGCTCCTGTGGGCTCAGCGGCCGGAAGGTTCCCCCTACCGGCACCTCGCTGCCAGGCCCGTATCAACTCCAGCCGTCGGCGAGACGGAAGCGTGGCGGACAGCAGCACCACCGGGACACCCTGACGACCCAGCCACTCAAGGACCCGGTCGAGAATCGTGGACATGTAGAGGTCGTAGGCATGCACCTCATCAATCACGACCACCTTGCCCGCCAGGCCAAAGTGCAGCACGGCGTTGTGCCGGATCCGCAACCCGGCCCGGAGGATCTGGTCCACGGTGCCCACCCCGCAAGGAGCGAGAAGCCCTCTCCACCGGGCCGTGAACCACCGGGAGGCCGACACATCCACCCCGGCGTCGCCGGTCGCCTTCCGGCCGTCCTGAGCGTGGATGCCGGAGGGGGTGATCTGTGCGCGAACACGGGGGTCGTCCTGCGCGAGAAGCTTGAGGAACTCGTCGTTGAGCCCGGCCGCACCGTGTACCAGGTGAAGGAGTGCGTCCGAGGCCGAGTGCAGGCCGAGGAAGGTCTGCAGCCGGTCGAGCATCTGGTTGCTGGTCGCCTGGGTGGGGAGAGCGAAGAAGAAACCGCTCAGCCCGAGCCGCCGGGTCCACTCGGCCACGGCGTACTGCGCGATCTCGGTCTTCCCACCGCCCATCGCATCCTCGACGATCACGATGCCCGGCTCGTCGAACATGCCCTCGCCGGCCATCTCCATGACCGTCCACTGGGCAGCGCGAGGCTCCGCGTTCTTCGGCAGGAGGTCCGGAAGCGCCCGCTGAGCGGGTCGCCACCGCGCCCACCCCAGCGCGTCGATCGCCTCCTCGGCCTGCTTCCTGCTGGTCTTCACGTAGTCGTCGAGATCGACCTCCGCCCCGACGTACGGAAACAGGTGCTCGTCCGAGGCGATCCAGTCGCTCACGGCCGTCAGCCCGGTGAGAAGCACCGCACCGGGGACATCCGGCTCCCAGCCGGACAGCGACGTGTCATCGATCCCCAGGCGCTCCGCAAGCTCGCCGAGCAACTGGTCACGGAGCTGTGCCCAGTTGGCCCCGCCCAGCACCATCCCATCACCGCTGGCATTCTTCAACAGGTCACGACGCCCCGGGTTGAAGAACTCGCCGTGGTGGCCACCGGCCGCGACAGCAAGCAGATCCGCCGTGGCAGGGGCAAGCCCGAACTGCCGAACGAGCCAGTCACGCAGATGAACATCGGTCATCAACCCATGCGGGACCTTCCCTCCCAGGGATTCCCAGAGCACCTGCGGAATCCGCGACGGCGCCTCTATGGGAAGCAGGTCATCACGCTTCATCTGCCAGCACGAGCACTTGCCGATGTCATGCGCACCGGCGACGAACGCGATCGCCAGCCGTACGGCGGGCTCCTCAACGCCCCTACCGAGCCTGCCACCAAAAGACCCCGGCAGCCCCACCTCAAGCAACCGGAGCGCGACATGCGCCGTATCGATCATGTGACAGATCAACGGATGCGGGATGTCCCCCTTCCCCGCCTTCCCCCAGACCCAGCGCATCGCCCCTCCCACGGGTAGCCGGTCCATGACCGTGTGCGAGAGACCGTATTGCCCAGCACCGACATTTCCAGGACCGGAGCAACTCGTACGCCCAAAAGAGGCCACAATGATCGACACAGCCCCCAGAATCAGCAGATCACCTGGCCCCGCCCATCCCCGACAACTACGATCAAAATCAGCGACTCCTGCCGCATGCACTTGATAAAAAATCAGTCCTCACACCCACAAAGCCGCAGCTCACGAAGGGTTGGCCCCGCATGCGCGGGGGTGATCCGCCGTACTGGCCGCTGATCCTCACCATCCAAGCGTCGGCCCCGCACGCGCGGGGATGATCCGTCGCCCTTGTTCGCCTCAGGGCCAATGATCAGGTCGGCCCCGCACGCGCGGGGGTGATCCCTTTTCCCGACCCTTGTCGTACAGTGCGTTAGCGTCGGCCCCGCACGCGCGGGGGTGATCCCGACTGCAACCTGTACGCCGCCTCGCTGGGCACGTCAGCCCCGCGCACGCGGGGGTGATCCTATTCCGACCCGCCCATGGATCCAGCGATCACGTCGGTCCCGCACACGCGGGGGTGATCCAGTGCCGTACGCGAGCCCGGACAAGCCGGAGTGGTCGGCCCCGCACGCGCGGGGGTAATCCCACATTACGGGCGATCGTGTCCGCTGTTTTGCCAACGGCCCGCACACGCGGGAGTGCTCCTCGGCTGACGGTGTCCTGGTCGGCGGCGTAGGCATCGGCCCCGCACACGCGGGGGTGCCCCCTCTCTGGCGCCTTCCAAGGCTGTAGGCAACGGACTGGGTCAGGTGACCTCTACCCGGATCGTGTGCCAGCCGGTGGCGCCGTCCGGGGCCACCGGGACCCGGTCGGCGGTCTGGGTGTAGCCGGTGGCGTCGGTGGCGCGGACCTCGATGGTGTGGCTGCCCGGGGTGGCGTCCCAGTCGTCGAGGACCCACTGGCGCCAGGTGTCGGCGGTGGGGGCCTCGGCGAGGCGGGCCTGGCGCCACGGACCCCGGTCGACGCGGACCTCGACCGCGTCCACGCCCTTGTGCTGGGCCCAGGCGACGCCCGCGATGGGGGTGCGTCCGGCGGAAAGGGTCGCGCCGTCCCTGGGCAGGTCGATGCGGGACTCGGTCTTGATCGGCCCCTTCGCGGACCAGCCCCTGGGCGTCCAGTAGGCCTCGTCCTCGTCGAAGCGGGTGACCCTGATCTCGGTGACCCACTTGGTGGCCGAGACGTAGCCGTAAAGGCCGGGGACGACCTGGCGGACCGGGAAGCCGTGGTCGACGGGGAGCGCCTCGCCGTTCATGCCGAAGGCCAGCAGGGCGTCGCGGCCGTCGAGGACGACGTCGACCGGGGTTCCGGCGGTCCAGCCGTCGGCGGAGGTGCTGAGCAGCATGTCGGCGCCTCTGTGGACGCCCGCGTCGCGCAGCACGTCGGCCAGGCTGACGCCCAGCCAGCGGGCGTTGCCGATGTAGGGGCCGCCGACCTCGTTGGAGACGCAGCAGAGCGTGACGTCGGCCTCGACCACGGTGCGCTTCATCAGGTCGGCGAAGGTGAGCTCGACCGGGCGGTCCACCATGCCGTGGATCTTGAGGGTCCAGCTGCCCGGGTCCACCTGGGGGACGACCAGGGCGGTGTCGACCCGGTAGAAGTCGCCGTTCGGGGTGACGAACGGCGCCAGGCCCTTGAGCTTGAGGTCGACCCCGGCGGGCAGCGGGGCGAGGGGTTTCGCGGGACGGGGCAGCGTGATGCCGCTACGGGCCACGCTCACCTCGGCCCGCCCGGACAGCATCCGCCCGGCGATCCCGGCCACCCCGGCGGCGGCGACGCCGCCGAGCACGCCGGTCAGCAGGCCCCGGCGGTCGAACGCGCGCAGGTCGTTCCCGGCCCGCATGACCGGCGGCACGGACGCCTCGGGCCGCTCCTCGGATTCCGGCGATGAATCCGGCGCGATCTCCCACGGTCCGGTGCCGTGCGCGGCCCCCGCCGCGCCCACGGCGCCACTGGGCGTCGGGTGCCCTCGGTCGCCGTACGGACCGGGCTCTTCGACGGGCACGAGGGAGCGGCGAATGATCCTGCTCAGCGCGAACATGCCCGCGCCGACGCCCAGCACGGTCGGCAGGACGTCCGCGAGCCCGGAGTCCGGGCGGGTCAGCACGGCGACGACGCCGACGAGGCCGAAGGCGGCCAGGCCCGCCAGGCCGTACCGGACGTCGCGGGCGGCGGCGATGCCCAGGAGCGCGGCGATGACCGCCATGACCACGAGGATCCCGCCGAGCAGCACCACCTTGTCGTTCTCGCCGAAGGAGCGGATCGCCCACTCCTTGAGCGCGGCCGGGGTGAGGTCGACCGCCGAGTCGCCCACCGCGACGACCGGGAAGGCGGACGGGTTCACCAGGCCCGCGACGAGCAGGGAGACCCCGACCGCCACCGCGCCGGACACCAGGCCGATCAGCGCCGCGGCCCACGAGGGCATGCGCCTGTTGCTCTGCATACCTCCGACGTTACGCCCATCCGCGAACGGAGGATCTTACGCCCCGATTACAGGCCGACTCGAACGGTCGCCCCTGGTCATCACGTGCTCCCCGGACGGGCTCCGCCGAGGAGCACGAGGCCGCCGGCACCCATCCCCGCCGCTCGTTCCCCACGCGGGCCGCGCCGCGAACCACGAGATCGTCAGATCGTCGCCGCGGTTCTCCGCCCTACGAACTCCATCAAGGACCACGAGAGCCTCGCCGTGACCACGGCGGCTCTCTACCGGCCCTCGCGGCCTGATGGTGAAGGAGCGTCAGACGAGCACTTCGGCGAGGATGGGGGCCAGGGCGCGGAAGGCGCGGCCCCGGTGGCTGATGGCGTCCTTCTCCTCGGCGGACAGCTCGGCGGTGGTCCGGCTCTCGCCCTCGGGGACGAGGATCGGGTCGTAGCCGAAGCCGTTGACACCGCGCGGGGTGTCGATGATCACGCCATGCAGCGCGCCCTCGGTCACCCGCTCCTCTCCGGAGGGGAGCGCCAGCGCGGCGGCGCAGGCGAAGTGCGCGCCCCGGTGCTCGGCGGGCACGTCGGAGACCTGGGCGAGCAGCAGGTTGAGGTTGGCCGGGTCGTCGCCGTGCCTGCCGGACCAGCGGGCGGAGAAGATGCCCGGCATGCCGTTCAGCGCGTCGACGCAGAGGCCGGAGTCGTCGGCGATCGCCGGCAGGCCGGACTGCCGGGCCACCGCGTGCGCCTTGAGCAGGGCGTTCTCCGCGAAGGTCAGGCCGGTCTCGGCGACGTCGCCGATCTCGGGGAACTCCTCAAGCCCGACGATCTCCACCGGGACCTCGGCGTCGGCCAGGATCCGGCGCAGCTCGGCGATCTTCCCCGCGTTCCGGGTGGCGAGGACCACTCTGGGGCTGCCGCTCTCGTGCACCTCGGACTCGCTCACACTGGCTCCTTCGCTCCAAACCCAGTCATATCCCGCTCGAACAGGCCAGGCCGTGTCGCACCTGACCTGACAACGCCGAAGCGGGCCACACCCTACCCGCCCGGGTGGAAAACGCTTATGCCAGGGCCTCTCGCTGCAGGCGGGTGAGCTCCGCGCAGCCGGCCGCGCCGAGGTCGAGCAGCTCGTCGAGGGCGGCGCGGTTGAACGGCTTGCCCTCCGCGGTGCCCTGGACCTCGACGAACTCGCCGGAGCCGGTCATCACCACGTTCATGTCCGTCTCGGCGGCGACGTCCTCGGTGTAGCAGAGGTCGAGCAGCGGCGTCGAGCCGACGACGCCGACGGAGACCGCCGCGACCGAGTCGACCAGCGGGTCTCCGGCGCACATCTTCCGCTTGCGCATCCAGGTGATCGCGTCGACCAGCGCCACGTACGCGCCGGTGATGGCGGCGGTGCGGGTGCCGCCGTCCGCCTGGAGCACGTCACAGTCGATGACGATCGAGTTCTCGCCGAGGACCTTGTAGTCGACGCAGGCGCGCAGCGAGCGGCCGATCAGGCGGGAGATCTCGTGCGTACGGCCGCCGATCTTGCCGCGTACCGACTCGCGGTCGTTGCGGGTGTTCGTGGCGCGCGGCAGCATGGCGTACTCGGCGGTGATCCAGCCCTGGCCGCTGCCTCGGCGCCAGCGCGGCACGCTGTCCTGCACGGAGGCGGCGCAGAGCACCCTGGTGCCGCCGAACTCGACGAGCACCGAACCCTCGGCGTGGGTGATCCAGTCGCGGGTGATGGTGACGGGGCGGAGCTGATCGGGAGAACGTCCATCTGCACGAGCCATGCAGCTCACCCTAGGTCATACCGGACCCCGCTTCGTGCCAGTTCCATCCGCCCGCCGAACCCGCCGCCGTGGGCCTCCCCCAGGACGCGGTCGCTGTCGTTCCAGGGCACCAGGTGGGTCAGCACCAGGGTCTCCACGTCCGCCCTGGCCGCGTGCTCGGCCGCCTGGCGGCCGCTCAGGTGCAGGCCGGTGGGGAGTCCCGGCCGGTCGAGGTGTGACGCCTCGCACAGGAAGACGTCGGCTCCCGAGGCGAGCTTGACCAGCTCGGCGCTCTCGCCGGTGTCGCCGGAGTAGGCCACCGAGCGCCCGCCGTAGGAGACCCTGAACCCGTAGGTCTCCACCGGGTGGTTCATCAGCGCGGCCGTCACCTCGAACGGGCCGGCCTCGAACGTTCCCGGCGTCAGCCCCACGAAGTCGAAGGCCGACTCCAGCAGCGGCTCGTCCGGCATCGCGTAGGCCGAGTTCAGGCGCCGGCGCGCGTCCGCGGGCGCGTACACCGGCACCCTGGGCAGCGGCCCCTCGGGCGAGTAGGTGCGCACCACGTGGTACGGGCATATGTCGAGACAGTGGTCGGCGTGCAGGTGCGACAGGCAGATCGCGTCCACGTCGTACAGGCCGATGTGCCTCTGGAGCGCGCCGAGCGCGCCGTTCCCGAAGTCCAGCAGCATGCGAAACCCCTCCGCCTCCAGCAGGTAGCAGGACGAAGGGCTGTCAGGGCCGGGAAAACTCCCCGAGCATCCGATGATCGTCAGTTTCACGGCGGCCTCCTACGGTTCACGTTGCGGCGCCGCGCCCTCTCCGGCGCTCCCCCTACGGAGCGCCGGAGCACCGTCACGCGCGATGCCCGTTGTTCGAAACATCACCCACCACCGCCACCTCGACCGCCTCGATCTCCGGTCCGAGGAACCGTCGCCCGAGGTCGGCGAAGAGGCCCGCGTCACCGGTGGCGCGGAAACGGTGTCCGGGCGCGCCCCCTACGGCGGCCAGACCCCGGTCGTGCAGGATGCGGTACACGTCCTTGGCCGTCTCGTCGGCGCTGGACACCAGCGTGACGCCGTCTCCCACCACGTAGGAGATCGGCCCGACGAGGAGCGGGTAGTGCGTGCATCCCAGGATCAACGTGTCGCACCGGTCGGCGAGCACCGGCTCCAGGTACTCGCGGATGACGGCGATGAGCTCCTCGCTCATGGTCTCCCCGCGCTCGACGAACTCCACCAGGCGCGGCGCCGCCACCGTGGTCAGCCGGACGTCGGGGGCCGCGGCGAACGCGTCGTGGTACGCCATCGACTCGATGGTGGCCCTGGTCCCGATCACCCCGACCCTGCCGTTGCGGGTGGCGCGTACGGCACGGCGGGTGGCCGGCTGGATCACCTCGACGACCGGCACGTCGTAGCGCTCGCGGGCGTCGCGGAGCACCGCGGCGCTGGCGCTGTTGCACGCGATCACCAGCATCTTCACGTCGTGCTCGACGAGGTGGTCCATCACCTCCAGCGCGTAGGCGCGGACCTGCGCGATGCTCTTGGGGCCGTACGGCTGCCTCGCCGTGTCCGCCACGTAGAGGATCGACTCGTCGGGCAACTGATCGATGATCGCCCGAGCCACCGTGAGGCCGCCCACACCACTGTCAAAGATTCCAACGCTCGCTTGCGACACAGTTCCCAAGGCTAGGCGACCTGGGTCGATCGAACACGGTAAGAATCCTCACATCGCCGGGCCTCATCCGAGCGGCCCCGTGGACGTCAGCCCCGCCCGACGCGGGCCAGCTGGCGGGACTGGGCGACCAGGCGGCCGGCGGAGTCCCAGACCTCGACGTCCTCGTCGAACCAGCCGTCGCTGATCAGCCTGCCGCCGGCGATGACGGTCAGCCAGCCGGGGGCGGGCAGGGCGCGCAGGTGCCAGGTGAGGTCGACGGTGGGGGCCCAGCCGCGCTCTCCGGCGGAGAAGACCACCGGCGGCAGCGCGTCCACCGCCAGCGCCAGCACGTAGGGGTCGGGATCCTGCGGCTCGGCCATCCGGAAGTAGGCGCGGGCCTCGGGGCGGCCGCTGGGCCTGCCGTCGAGCCAGCCGATGGTGGGAGGGTCGAACGCCAGCTCCATCTGGGCGTTGAGCGTCATGTTCGACTCGGTCTTGGGGGCGGGCAGCCGGAGGCACTGCTCCATCGGCGGCATCGCCACCGAGGGTCCGTCCGTCCAGCCGGGGGCGACGCCGCCGAGGGTCGCGGTCGTGACCAGGGACTCGATGATGGAGTCGCCGTCCCTGACCAGGCTGGCCCGGGTCATCGTGGCGGTACGGCCGGTCTTGATCTGCTCCAGGCGCACCTGCGCGGGGCCGGGGACGGCGGCGCGCAGGAACTGGGCGCTGGTGGTCACCGGGTGCTCATGGGGGGAGGCGTCCACGACCGCGCGCAGCAGCACGGCCATCAGGTAGCCGCCGTTGAGGGGGCCGCCGATCGAGTATCCGGGGTCGAGACACACGTCGTAGGTGGTCTCGTCCACCCGGATGGCCCCTGTCGCCTCGTCGAACTTCGTCATCCACGCTCCCGAACCTTGTTCTAGACGGCTCACTTTACCCACTCCCCGCCACCTTCGCCTCTCCGGCCCCCGGACGCTCCACCACCTGGACCGGACCTGGGCCGGACCTGAGCCCGATCCGATTCCAAACCGAGCCCGAAATGAGGCTGAGGGCATCCGGATCGCAGGATTCTCCGCGCTTTCCCGAACCGCCCAGGGCTACGGAAAGGTCGAAGCCCGCAGGAAGAAGGACATGACGACCACCTGCGAAAATGGCGCGTCAAGTCTTGACGAATCCCAAGGGAGCAGGCCCAACCCCCCTTAGATGCACCAATCGCATGGTTAGTTCAATGCAAGCGGGTTGCTAGCAAAGTGCACTAACTTCTCCATATCCACGAAGTCCACATTGTGAGTGATCATGCCTGCCAACAATCCCCCAGACCAGTCGCCCACGCCGGATCAGCAACCCGACAGGACGATCGCCTACCGTTGGAACGAGGGCGCGCAGCGAAGCGACCAACCGCACACGCAGGTCTACCCCCAGAACACCCAGCCCGGATACCCCCAACCCCAGCAGGGCTACCAGCAGGGGCAGCCCTACCCGCAGCAGGGCCAGCCCCAGCAGAACCCCCAGCAGGCGTACGGCCAGCAGAGCTACGGGCAGCCCGCCGGGCAGCAGAACTATGGTCAGCAGAGCTACGGCCAGCAGGGCTACGGGCAGCCGGCCGGCCAGCCCTACGGCCAGCAGCAGCCCGGCTACCAGCAGCAGGGCTACGGGCAGCAGCCCTATCCGCAGCAGGCGGGGAACTGGCAGCAGGGCCCCGACTTCCTGGGCGCGGGACAGCCGACCGGAACTCCGCCCCGCAAGGGCGGTAAGGGCTGGCTGCTCGCGGCGATCGCCGCGCTGGTCGTGGTCCTCGTGGGCGGCGGCGGCGTCTTCGCGGTCAGCCTGCTCAGCGGCGGCGGCACGCAGCCGCACGACGTGCTGCCCGCCAACGCCATCGGCTACGTACGCCTTGACCTCGACCCGGCCGCGAACCAGAAGCTGGCGCTGTTCGGCATCGCCAGGAAGTTCACCGCCACCAAGGACTCCTTCACCGGCGACGACCCGCGCCAGGCCATCTTCGACCTGCTGAAGAAGGAGTCCGACAGCCTCGGCAAGGTGAACTACGCCACCGACATCGAGCCGTGGCTCGGCGTCCGCGTCGGCGTGGCCGCGGTGCCGCCCGCCAGGGGCGCCAAGGAGCCCGGCGCCGTGGTGGCCGTCCAGGTCACCGACCAGGACAAGGCCAAGGCCGGCATCGCCAAGCTGATGGGCAAGGAGAAGTACGGCATCGCGTTCCGCGACGACTACGCGCTGCTCAGCCCCACCCAGGCGGAGGCCGACCGGGCCGCGGCCGCCGCGCCGCTGTCGGAGAACGCCGACTTCTCCGACGACCTGAGCGCGCTCGGCGAGACCGGCGTCCTCTCCTTCTGGGCGGACGCCGGCAAGATCGCCCAGCTGGCTCCCGAAGTGGCGTCCCAGGACCCCGCCGCCCTCGCCCAGATCAAGAACGTCCGGGTGGCCGGCGCCCTCCGCTTCGACAGCGGGTACATCGAGCTCGCGGGCGTCAGCCGCGGCGCCCAGAATCTGGACATGGGCACCCCCGAGGCCTCCCGGATCAGCACGCTTCCGGCCTCCACCGCCGGCGCGGTCTCGATCTCCGGTCTCGGCGAGGTGATCGGCAAGCAGTGGACGCAGCTCATGAAGTCGGCCGACGCGGCCGGTGGCGGCGGCGTGCAGCAGTTCGTCGACCAGGCCAAGCAGCAGTCCGGGCTGTCGCTCCCCGACGACCTGGTGACGCTGCTCGGCAAGAACATCACCCTCGCGCTGGACGCAGGTGGCCTCGACGGCGACCAGCCGAAGTTCGGCGCGAAGGTCGTCACCGACCCGGCCAAGGCGCAGGAGGTGGTCGGCAAGATCGAGAAGTACCTCGCCGCCACCAGGACGGCCGTCCCGCAGCTCGCCAAGGTCCCCGGTGACGGCACCTTCGTGCTGGCCAGCTCGCAGGAGTACGCCGCCGAGCTCGACAAGGACGGAGCCCTGGGCGACAGCGAGACCTTCCAGCTCGCGATCCCCAACGCCGACGAGGCGACCTTCGCCGTCTTCGTCGACCTGGACAAGATCGAGAAGCTCTATCTCGAAGGCCTGCAGGGCGACGAGAAGGCCAACCTCCAGGTGCTGCGCGGCGTGGGCGTGAGCGGCACCCAGTCGGGCAGCGAGGCGACCTTCTCGATGCGGCTGCTGCTCAACGACTAGCTCCCTCTCGGTCCCCGGCGGGCTCCCGCCGGGGACCGGACGACGAAGGGCGGGTGTCCCGGTGGGACGCCCGCCCTTCGTCGTCCGCCTGTCATCCGGCGCCCGGCCCCGTACCCGCCGGCCCGATTCCCTCGACGGACCGCGGGCCGGCCTCGCCATTCACCGCTCGGCCGGTACCCACCGACCTCGGATCAGGCCCAGAGCTGGCCTTCGAGCCGCTCCTCCGCCTCGTCCAGCGTCCCCTCGTAGGCACCGGTGGACAGGTACTTCCAGCCGCCGTCCGCGACCACGAAGACGATGTCGGCCCGTTCCCCCGCCTTGACGGCCTTGGCCGCCATGCCGAGCGCGGCGTGCAACGCGGCCCCGGTGGAGACCCCGGCGAAGATGCCCTCTGCGGCCAGCAACTCCCGGGTGCGCCGCAGCGCGTCGGCCGAGGAGACGGAGAAACGCGTGGTCAGGACCTCGGCGTCGTACAGCTCGGGGATGAAGCCCTCGTCGACGTTGCGCAGGCCGTACACCAGCTCGCCGTAACGCGGCTCGGCGGCGACGATCTTCACATCGGGGACGTGCTCGCGCAGGAACCGGCCGACGCCCATCAGGGTGCCCGTGGTGCCCAGACCGGCCACGAAGTGGGTGACGGAGGGCAGGTCCTCCAGGATCTCCGGCCCGGTCGACTCGTAGTGCGAGCGCCAGTTGGCCGGGTTGCCGTACTGGTAGAGCATCACCCAGTCGGGGTTCTCGGCGGCCAGCCCCTTGGCGACCCTGACCGCCTCGTTGGAGCCGCCCGCCGCGGGCGAGGAGATGATCTGCGCCCCCCACATGCGCAGCAGCTGGCGGCGCTCCTCGGAGGTGTTCTCCGGCATCACGCAGATCAGCTGGTAACCCTTGAGCCGGGCGGACATCGCCAGCGAGATGCCGGTGTTGCCGCTCGTGGGTTCGAGGATGGTGCAGCCCGGCTGGAGGAGCCCGTCCTTCTCCGCCTGCTCGATCATCCACAGCGCCGGACGGTCCTTGATCGAACCTGTCGGGTTGCGGTCTTCGAGCTTGGCCCAGATCCGCACGTCCTCCGAGGGCGAGAGCCTGGGCAGGCCGACCATCGGGGTCCGGCCTACCGAGTCGATCAGTGAGTCAAAGCGCATGGTGTACGGCTTCCGCCTCTGTAGTCCTACCAACGACAGCGAGGTGCGCCGCCCGCCCCCCCGCGAGTAGCGCCGGGGGGGGGGGCCCCCCAAAAGGGGGGGCCCCCGCCCCCGGCGG